>JAOUIM010000520.1 GCA_029884035.1 Aquincola sp.
CAGCTTGCCTTTCTGGCGGATCGGCACGAAGCCCACATTGAGCTCATGCGCCAACACCGCGCCGATGATGAAGCCGCGCGCATCGAGCCCGGCGACGGCGGCGAGTCTTGCATCGAAGTAGCGATGCACGAATTGGTCGATCAGCACCCGGAACACCTTGGGGTCGGCGAGCAGCGGCGTAATGTCGCGGAACATCACACCCGGCTCGGGCCAGTCGGACACGGTTCGAATGTGATCGCGGATGTAAGCAGAGGGATGGAGCGCGGGGTCGTTGTGCATCGGAGGGCCGCCTGGGCTCAAGGGGTGAAGGGCGTGGGGAGCGGGACGCCATCGTGCGCGAAGCCGTGCTCGGTTCGCAAATTGCGTCGCCTCACGTCTTGAGCAGTTTGTCCTCGGCCAGCGCCAAGGCTTCGGGCATGCCCGACAGCACCAATGTATCGCCGGCGCCGAGGACGAGGTCGTCGCTGGCGCTGAGTACCTGCCCCGCCGCGCGCCGCAGCGAGACGACGCGAACACCCACCGCGTGCAGCGCGAGGTCGGCCAGGACTTGCCCGACGCACGGTGCTGCAACTGGAAGGGTCACGCTGGCCAGGCGCGCCTGGTGGAGTTCCTCAACCGTGTCATCGTCGGCACCGTGGAAGTAACCCCGCAATAGGCCGTAGCGCGCATCGCGCGCATCGCGGGCGATGCGGATCACCCGGTGCATCGGCACGCCCACGAGCGCGAGGGCGTGACTCGCCAGCATCAGCGAGCCCTCAATCGCCTCGGGAACGACCTCAGTGGCGCCTGCGGCCTTCAATCTGTCGATGTCGGCATCGTCGACCGTGCGCACCACCACCGGAACCTGGGGCGCGTGTGACCTTACGATCTGAAGGATCTTCAGCGCCGACGGCGTGTCGTGGTAGGTCACGACCACAGCGCTGGCGCGTGCCAGTCCCGCAGCCATCAGGCTCTTTAGGCGGGCAGCGTCGCCGAAGACAACGCTCTGGCCCGCGGCGGCGGCCTGGCGCACGCGGTCGGGATCAAGGTCGAGCGCCATGTAAGGTATGCGCTCGTTCGCCAGCAGTCGTGCCAGGTTCTGCCCGCTGCGGCCGTAGCCGCAGATGATGACATGGGCCTCGGTGGCGATCGACTTCTTGGCGATCGTCGTCAGCGCCACCGACTGCATCATCCAGTCGGTGGCCGACAAGCGCGAGACGATGCGGTTGCTGTACATCACGATCAGCGGCGTGGCCAGCATCGACAGCACCATGCTGGCCAGCACCGGGCTCATCCACCGCGGCGCCACCAGGCCGCCATCGGCACCCAACGTCAGCAGCACGAAGCCGAATTCACCGGCCTGCGCGAGGTATAGGCCGGTGCGCAGCGCGGTGCCCGGCGCTGTGCCGAACAGCCGGGCCAGCAACGCAACGAGCACGAACTTCGCGAGCACGGGGCCCAGCGTCAAGAGGAGGACGAGAAACCACTGATCGATCACCGGGCGCCAGTCGAGCTTCATGCCGATCGTGATGAAGAACAGGCCCAGCAGCACGTCGTGGAAGGGGCGGATGTCGGTTTCGACCTGGTGCTTGTATTCGGTCTCGGCCACCAGCATGCCGGCGATGAATGCGCCCAGCGCCAGCGACAGGCCCGCATGCTCGGTGATCCACGCCAGCCCCAGCGTGATCAGCAGCAGGTTAAGGATGAACAGCTCCTCGCTCTTGCGCCGCGCCACCAGCGTGAGCCACCAGCGCATCGCCTGCTGGCCGCCCGTGAGCAGCAGCGCGAGCAGCGCACCGGCCTTGAGCATCGCCCAGCCGAGCGTGGCCGCCATGTCGCCGCCCGATGAACCCAGCGCCGGGATCAGCACCAGGAGCGGCACCACGGCGAGATCCTGGAACAGCAGTACGCCCATCACGCGCCTGCCGTGGTCGCTCTCCAGCTCGAGCCGGTCCGCCATCAGCTTGACGACGATCGCGGTGGACGACATCGCCATCGAGCTGCCCAGCACCAGCGCGCCCGCATAGCCCAGCTGCCAGGGCATGCTCGTGAGGCTGTAGATCCAGACCAGCAACGCATTGCCGGCCAGCGCGCCGACGATCGTCAGCACCACCTGCGACAGTCCGAGCCCGAATACCAGCCGCCACATCGCCCGCAGCTTGGGCAGGTTGAATTCCAGCCCGATCACGAACATCAGGAACACGACACCGAACTCGGCCAGGTATTTGACGGCGGCCGAGTCCCTGGCCAGCGCCAGGGCGTTCGGCCCGATCAACACGCCGACGACCAGATAGCCGAGCATCGGCGGCAACTTGAGCGAGCGGAACACCGCGACGCCGAGCACCGCGGCCACGAGGTACAGCAGGACGAGTTCGAGGGTCGAGGCCATGCGCGGCGATGGGTGCGCTTGCGGCGCGGCGTGGAGCCTAGAATCCGCCCGCCAGTAGAACACGAGATCTCATGTCCGAAGCTGCCGCCTCA
>JAOUIM010000003.1 GCA_029884035.1 Aquincola sp.
GGCGGCAGCTTGTTGGTCTCGGGTGGTCTTGCTCATGACGGTGCGCTCCGGGCGTTTGAACGATGACGGCATCCTACGACCAACGACCGGAAAACTCTAACTTATGTCTTATATAAGAGATATTTTGTTTTCTTTGTAAATCAATAACTTATACAATCCATGCCGCAATATGAAAAGCTTTTGCCCTGCACAAAACGTCCTTCCTGATGTTTCGACTGTTGCTTTCCGGATGGTGAAAGCTCGGTGTCGATCGCGAAATGGCGCCGACCGCCGGACGCGATCCGTATGATCCGTGCGCCCAGGTGGCCCCGGCGCGCACAGACAACCCATGACTGGCTTTGCATTTCACTCGGACAGCAGCTTCCTCAAAGCCGGCCGGGCCGAGCAACAGGCCTATGCGGTGGCGGGCGTCGCCTGGGACGGCGCCACGACCAACCGCCCGGGCGCCCGATTCGGCCCGCGCGCGATCCGCGAGGCCAGCCACATGCTTTGCGACGGAATGCACCCGTATTTCGATGTTGCCCCCGGGGCTCGACTCGGCGACGCCGGCGACCTGAGCCTGCCCAACACGAGCCTCACAGCGATGCGCGAAGCGCTGGCCGCACAGGTCGGCCCGCTGCTTGCCCGCCACCACATGGCCTGGCTGGGTGGCGACCACTCGATCACATTGCCGCTGCTGCGGGCCTACAGGGCGCACCTGGACCGGCCTGTCGCGGTGCTGCACTTCGACGCGCACTGCGACACCTGGCGCGACCATTTCGGCGAGCCGAGCGGTCACGGCACGTGGGTCTACGAAGCCATCCGCGAGAGCCTCGTCGTCAAGGAGTGCTTCGTGCAGATCGGAATCCGTTCGTCCGCAGCGCGCGACGCACGCGAATACGTGCGCGAGCAGGGTGGCGCGATCCACACCGCACGCGAACTGCGGGGCCGTGAGAGCCCCGCGCAACTCGCCTCGGTGATCGACGACCTGCGTCAGCGTCTGGCGACGCATGGACAGCCCCCTCTGTACATCAGCCTCGACATCGATTGCCTGGACCCGGCATTTGCGCCGGGCACCGGGACGCCGGAGCCGGGCGGGCTGACCACCAACCAGGTGCTGTCGCTGCTCGAAGCGGCCGGTACGCTGCCCTGCGTGGGGATGGATTGCGTCGAGGTGGCGCCGCCATACGACCACGCCGAGCTCACCAGTTACGCGGCGGCCCAATTCGTATGGACCTACCTGTGCGCGCAAATGTCACATCGGTGATGAGCCTGGCTTGACGGCGAGCAAGCCCCACGAGACAGCTCGATCGAGAATCGCGCCAATCCAATGGAGTTGTCGCCATGGCTGCAAGACGCGTCCGCCCTGCCCGCCCCCCCCTCATGCCGCTGCCGCTGGCGCATGAGTTCGACGCCCTCGACCAGACACATGCCGACGTGCTGCAGCACCTGCGCCAACTCGAGGCACTGATCAACCGGCTCGAGAGCATCGGTGCCGACGACAGCGCGCGCGACACCGCCCGTGTGATCCGCGACTTCTTCGACCGCAACGCCCGTCACCATCACGCAGAGGAAGAACGGGTCGTGTTCCCGCCGCTGCTGGCCAGTGGCAATGCCGAGCTGGTCCAGCACGTGCAGCGCCTGCAACAGGACCACGGATGGCTCGAGGAGGACTGGCACGAACTGCAGCCGCAGCTCGACGCGATCGCCAATGGCATGGGCACGATCGAGCCCGAGCTGATTCGCGAGGCCGTCACCGTGTTCGGAGCGCTGTACCTCGAACACATCGCGCTCGAGGAGTCCCTGATCTACCCCGAGGCGAAGCGACGCATGGAAGCCCAGGCGGCCGGCGAGCGCGGGCGTTCGAACGGCAGCAGCTGAGGCCCCCTCCGGGCGGCTCAGCCTGGTGTCAGGGCCAGTGCGGTCGTCTTCTTGACGGTGCGCAGGACGAGCATCGAGTTCGTTCGGGCCACGCCGGGCAGGCGCATCAGCACCTCGGTGTGGAATTGCTCCAGGTCTTCGGCGTCGCGGTAGGCGAAACGGATCAGGTAGTCGTTGGCGCCCGCGACGTAGTAGCAGTCCAGGATGCGCGGTTCGCTGCGCACCGCTTGCTCGAACAGATCCAGCGCGTCGTTGCTCATCGTCTCGAGGTTGATGATCGTGAAGCTCGTGCCGTGCGCACCGACGGCTTTCGGGTTGAGCAGCGCCGCGTACTGGGCGATGACGCCGGAGTCCTCGAGTTGCTTGACGCGACGCAAGCACGCCGATGGCGACAGGTGAACGCGCTGCGCGAGATCGAGGTTCGTAAGCCGGCCATCGGCCTGCAAAGCCTCGAGAATGGCCACGTCGATCGCATCAAGTTGCGCGCTCGTTTTCTTGGATGGCATTAAGTTGCGTCTATCGTGTCTTTGACCGCATCATATGCCAAGGCAACGGGTATGCCCTCGTCGATTGCGCAAGCACATTGCGCGCGCCCCTGCCTAGACTCCCCAACCGTACGGGGCGACACTGCCACATCCCCCAATGCATGGAGATAGCCATGGCCGAGCGCATGGACGCCTACTGGATGCCCTTCACCGCCAACCGCCAGTTCAAGAAGGCGCCTCGCCTGCTGGCCAGAAGCGACGGCATGTACTACTGGACACCAGAGGGCCGCCAGGTGCTCGACGGCGTGGCCGGGCTGTGGTGCGTCAACGCGGGCCACGCACGGCCCAAGATCGTGCAGGCGATCGCCGCGCAGGCCGCCGAGATGGACTACGCACCACCGTTCCAGATGGGGCACCCCAAGGCCTTCGCGCTGGCCGAAGCGGTGGCCAAGATCGCACCGGCGGGAATGAACAAGGTGTTCTTCACCAACTCGGGCTCCGAGTCGGTGGAGACGGCGCTGAAGATGGCCATCGCCTACCACCGCGTGCGCGGTGAGGCCTCGCGCACGCGCCTGATCGGCCGCGAGCGCGGCTACCACGGCGTCAACTTCGGCGGCATCTCGGTCGGCGGCATGGTCGCCAACCGCAAGATGTTCGGTTCGCTGCTCGCCGGCGTGGACCACATCCGGCACACCCATGACCTGGCGAAGAATGCCTTCTCGGTCGGTGTGCCCGAGCACGGCGCGGAGCTTGCAGACGACCTGGAGCGCCTGGTCGCACTTCACGACGCGAGCACGATCGCCGCGGTGATCGTCGAGCCGATCGCAGGCTCCACCGGCGTGCTGCTACCGCCCAAGGGCTACCTGGAGCGGCTGCGCGCGATCTGCGACAAGCACGGCATCTTGCTGATCTTCGACGAGGTCATCACCGGCTTCGGCCGCACCGGCCAGCCGTTCGCGGCGCAGACCTTCGGCGTGACGCCGGACATGATCACCTGCGCCAAGGGCATCACCAACGGTGCCGTGCCGATGGGAGCGGTGATCTGCAAGCAGGGCCTGTACGACGCCTTCATGCAGGGCCCCGAGCACCTGATCGAGTTCTTTCACGGCTACACCTACTCCGCGCACCCGCTGGCCTGTGCCGCTGGCCTGGCCACGCTCGAGACCTATGCCGACGAGGGCCTGCTCACGCGCGCCGCGCAGATGCAGGGCACCTTCGCCGACGCGGTGCATTCGATGAAAGGCCTGCCCAACGTGATCGACGTGCGCAACTTCGGCCTGGTGGCTGGCATCGAACTGGCGCCGATCGCCGGCCAGCCGACCAAGCGCGCCTTCGACGTCTTCCTCGAGTGCTGGGACAAGGGCCTGCTGATCCGCACCACCGGCGACATCATCGCGCTGTCGCCCCCGCTGATCATCGAGAAGTCGCACATCGAGCGCATCGTCGAGACCCTCGCGGCCGCCATCAAACGGCAGGCCTGACAGCTCCACGGCCCACGACCCTGAAGGACGCTGCCTAGCGCATACCTCATGCCCTTCCTAGAAACCGATCGCGAACTGGCGCGGCACTCCTACTACGCCGCGACAGCCCCGCGCCAACAGGCCTGGCCCGCATTGGCTCCCGGCGCACATCGCTGCGACGTGGCGGTCGTCGGGGCGGGATTCGCGGGGCTCACGGCGGCGATCGAATTGCGGCAGCGCGGCCTAGACGTCGTGCTGCTCGAGGGGCAGGAAGTGGGTTCCGGAGCAAGCGGCCGCAACGGCGGGCAGGCGATCTACGGGCTGGCCTGCGACATCGCGGCGATCGAGGGCGAACTTGGGCTCGATGACGCGCGCCGCGTGTTCGCGATGACGCTCGAGGCCGTCGACGACATGCGCCGGCGAATCCGGGAATTCGGGATCGACTGCGACTGGCGCGACGGTCACCTGGCCGTGGCCACGAGCGCGCGAAAGGCGCGGGCCTTGCACGACGAGGTGGAACAGCACGCGACCCGCTACGACCACCCCATGACATGGATCGAGCGCGCGGACCTTCCGCAGTGGATCGCGAGTCCGCGCTACGTGGCCGGTGCACACGATACGCGCTCGGGTCACCTGCATCCGCTGCGGTACGCGCTGGGTCTCGCCCGCGCCGCCGATGCGATGGGCGTTCGCGTTCACGAAGGCAGTGTGGTGTCGCGCATTGCGCGTGACGGCGATGGCGTCACACTCACGACCACAGCCGCAGCGAGCCTGCATGCGCGGCACGTGCTGCTCGCCGGCAACGTATACCTCGATGCACTGGCGCCAGCGCTGGCCCCCCGGCTCGGCGCGCGCGTCATGCCGGTGGGCACCTATATCGTGTCTTCGCGGGCGCTCGCGCCCGAGCAGGCAAAGGCACTGATCCCCTGCGGCGCCGCGGTATGCGACAACAACTTCGTTCTCGATTACTTTCGCACCACGGCCGACCATCGCATGCTGTACGGCGGGCGCGTCAGCTACAGCACGCGCACCCCGATGAGCGTGGCAGGATCGATGGTCGCCCGCATGACGAAGACCTTCCCGCAGCTGCGCGGCGTCGAGGCCGAATTCGCCTGGGGCGGATTCGTCGACATCTCGATGAGCAGGGCACCCGATTTCGGCCGCCTGGCCGAATACGGCGACCGCGTCTACTACTTGCAGGGGTTCTCCGGCCACGGCGTGGCGCTGACCGGGCTGGCGGGCAAGCTGGTGGCCGAGGCGATCGCCGGTGACGCCACGCGCTTCGACGTGTTCGCGCGACTCCAGCACCATGCCTTCCCCGGAGGCCGCGCACTGCGCACTCCCGCCCTGGTGCTGGGGATGGCGTATTACCGATTGAAGGACCTGTTGTGAGCCCCACCAAACCCGTGGTGCTGGTGCCCGCATGCAACAAGTTGGTGGGCAGGCATCCCTTCCATATCGCCGGCAAGAAGTACATCGACGCGGTGCGCCTGGCAGGCTGCCAGCCGCTGGTCGTGCCGGCGGCCACGGTCGACGAACTCGATCCGCTGCTCGACCTGGCCGACGGCGTGCTGCTGACCGGCTCGCCATCGAACGTGCACCCGAACCACTTCGACGAGCCCGTGCAGGACCCCGACCTGCCGCTCGATTCCGATCGCGACGCGTGGACGCTGCCGCTCGTTCCCAGGGCGCTCGCACGCGGCGTGCCGTTCTTCGCGATCTGCCGCGGCGCGCAGGAGACGAACGTCGCGCTCGGAGGCAGCCTGCACCAGGCCGTCCACGAGATCGAGGGCCACATGGATCATCGCGACAACGACGACGATCCGGTCGAGGTCCAGTACGGACCCGCGCACCCGGTCGATGCGACGCCCGGTGGCGTGCTCGCCGGCATCGTCGGCAGCACGCGCTTCGAGGTGAACTCCTTGCATGGCCAGGCTGTCAAGCGCCTGGCAGACGGACTCGTCGTCGAGGCGCGCGCGCCCGATGGCGTGATCGAAGCCTTCTCCAAGCCCGACGCGCCGGGCTTCAACCTCGCGGTGCAATGGCACCCCGAATGGCAGGCCGCCACCAATCCGGTGTCGATGCGCCTGCTGCGCGCCTTCGGCCAGGCCTGCGCGGCCTTCCGAGAGCGCAAACCACACAACCCAAGGTGATCCCATGGTCGGAAGAGAGCTGTTCAACTTCAGCGAGCTGGAAAGCTGGCTCAACCAGCGCAGAGTGACCGAGATCGAGTGCCTCGTGCCCGACTTGACCGGCGTCGCGCGCGGCAAGATCCTGCCGCGTGAAAAGTTCACCGAGGACCGCGGCATGCGCCTGCCCGAGGTGGTCGTGGCCATGGGCGTGACCGGCGTGTTCCCGGAGGAAGGGCCGTATTACGACGTCATCACGCCGACCGATCGCGACATGCACCTGCGCCCCGACCCGAGCACGGTGCGCATCGTGCCGTGGGCGGTCGACCCGACGGCGCAGGTGATCCATGACTGCTACGACCGCGACGGCGTGCTCGTGCCCTATGCCCCGCGCTCGGTGCTGCGGCGGGTGTGCGGCCTGTTCGATGACAAGGGCTGGGACCCGGTGGTCGCGCCTGAGCTCGAGTTCTACCTCGTCGCGCGCAACACGGACCCCGACGTGCCGCTCAAGCCGCCGGTGGGCCGCAGCGGCCGCAGCGAGACCTCGCGCCAGGCCTATTCGATCGACGCGGTCAACGAGTTCGACCCGCTGTTCGAGGACGTCTACCACTACTGCGACAAGATGGAGCTCAACGTCGATACGCTGATCCACGAGATCGGCGCGGGGCAGATGGAGATCAACTTCTTCCACGCCCACCCACTTGGCCTGGCCGACGAGGTCTTCCTGTTCAAGCGCACGGTGCGCGAGGCGGCGCTGCGGCACGACATGTTCGCGACATTCATGGCCAAGCCGATTGCCGGCGAGCCGGGCAGCGCGATGCACGTGCACCAGAGCGTGATCGACAAGGCCACCGGACGAAACATCTTCAGCAACGAGGACGGAACGCCTAGCAAGGAGTTCTTCTGGTACATCGGCGGCCTGCAGCGCTATGTGCCCGCGGCGATGGCGCTGTTCGCGCCCTATGTCAACAGCTACCGTCGCCTGGCCCGCTTCACCGCCGCGCCCATCAACATACAGTGGGGCACCGACAACCGAACCGTGGGCATCCGCAGCCCAGTCGCGCCACCAGCGGCCCGCCGCATCGAGAACCGCGTGATCGGCGCAGATGCCAACCCCTACGTGGCGCTCGCGGCCACGCTGGCGTGCGGCTGGCTGGGCATCCAGAACCGCATCGAACCGTCGCCCGAATGCAAGGGTGACGCCTATCTCGGCGAATACCAGCTGCCGCGCAGCCTGGGCGAGGCGCTCACCGCGCTGCGCAACGAGACGGACCTGGCCGAAGTCCTCGGCAAGGACTTCGTGACCGTCTACACCGAGATCAAGGAAGTCGAGTACGCCGAATTCATGAAGGTGATCTCGCCGTGGGAGCGGGAACACCTCTTGCTCCACGTCTGAAGGATCCATCCATGAATGCCGTTCTCTCCCCCTCCTCGCCCCATCGCAGCACCAAGGACTGGCAGGCTGCCGACGCGGCGCATTTCCTCCATCCGTTCACCGACTTCAAGTCGCTCGCGAAGAAGGGTTCGCGCGTCATCGAGCGCGCCGACAACATCTACCTCTGGGACACCGAGGGAAAGAAGATCCTCGATGCGATGAGCGGCCTGTGGTGCGTCAACGTCGGCTACGGCCAGCGCGCGCTCATCGACGCGGCCACCCGCCAGCTCGAGACGCTGCCGTTCTACAACGCGTTCTTCCAGACCGCGACGCCGCCGGCGATCGAGCTGGCCGAACTGCTCGCCGAGGTCAGCCCGCCGCAGTTCCAGCACGTGTTCTTCTCAGGGTCGGGATCGGAAGGCAACGACACGATCGTGCGCATGGTCCGGCGCTACTGGGATGTCCTGGGCCAGCCGAAGCGCCAAACGCTCATCAGCCGTTGGAACGCGTACCACGGCTCGACGATGGCCGGCGCGTCGCTGGGCGGCATGAGCGGCATGCACGCGCAAGGCGGCCTGCCGATCCCCGGCATCGTGCACATCGACCAGCCGTACTGGTTCGAAAACGGTGCGGACATGACACGCGAGGCGTTCGGCATCGCCTGCGCGCGCCAACTCGAAGCCAAGATCCTCGAGATCGGCGCCGACACCGTTGCGGCATTCATCGGCGAACCGATCCAGGGTGCCGGCGGCGTGATCGTGCCCCCCGCGACCTACTGGCCGGAGATCCAGCGCATCTGCGACCAGTACGGCATCCTGCTCGTCAGCGACGAGGTCATCACCGGCTTCGGCCGTACCGGGCGCTGGTTCGGCTGCGAGACGATGGGCACCCGGCCCGACCTGATGACCTTCGCCAAGGGGGTGACCAGCGGCTACATCCCGCTCGGCGGCGTGATGGTCGGCGAGCGCGTCGCGCAGGTGCTGATCGAGCAGGGCGGCGAGTTCAACCACGGATATACCTACTCTGGCCATCCGGTGGCCTGCGCGGTGGCGTTGGCCAACATCCGCCTGATCCGCGAGCAGGGGCTGGTCGAGCGCGTGCGCGACGACGTCGGCCCCTACCTGGCGCAGGCTTACGCGCAACTGGCCGACCACCCGCTCGTCGGCGAGGCCCAGACGTGCGGCCTGATGGCCGCGCTGCTGCTGGTCCAGGACAAGTCCGGCCGCGGCGGCCGCGGCACACCCTTCCCGTCCGAACTCGAGGTCGGCATGGTCTGCCGCGCTCACTGCTTCGGCAACGGACTGATCATGCGCGCCGTCGGCGACCGCATGATCATCGCGCCGCCGCTGGTCATCACGCGCTCACAGATCGACGAGATGGTGGCGCTGATTCGGCGTTGCCTGGACCTGACGCTTGCCGATGTACGAGCCCGCGGCTGGGATCGACCCCAATGACCGCGTGTCGTCCGCCACCTAGACTGCCCCGTTGACCGCTCACCCTTTCCACACCCCCGGAGGTTTCTGCATCATGGCCAAACCGCTCTCCTCGCTGATCATGGCTGCCAGCGCCATCGCCTTCGCGCTGGCGTCAGGCGGCCTGCACGCCCAGGAAGAAGAAAAGGTCCTCAACATCTACAACTGGTCGGACTACATCGGCGACGACGTCATCAAGAAGTTCGAGGCCGAGACAGGCATCAAGGTCCGGTACGACGTGTTCGACAACAACGAGATCCTTCACGCCAAGCTCGTCGCCGGCAAGACGGGTTACGACCTCATCGTGCCGTCCTCGAACTGGGCCAAGCTGCAGATCGACGGCGGCCTGCTGCGCAGGCTCGACAAGGCGCAGATCCCGAACCTCAAGAACGTCGACCCCGCGATCAACGCCCAGCTGGCGACGATGGACCCGGGCAACAAC
This sequence comes from Aquincola sp., assembly GCA_029884035.1. Classification (GTDB taxonomy): domain Bacteria; phylum Pseudomonadota; class Gammaproteobacteria; order Burkholderiales; family Burkholderiaceae_C; genus CADEEN01. Next base: position 9,224 of record JAOUIM010000003.1, read on the forward strand.
TACCTGGTCAACTGGCTGTGGGGCTTCACCACCGTGGGCATCAACGTCGACAAGGTCAAGGCCGCGCTCGGCAGCACGCCGATGCCCGACAACGCGTGGGACCTCGTCTTCAAGCCCGAGTACATCAGCAAGATGAAGGGCTGCGGCGTTTCCTTCCTCGACTCCGCGACCGAGGTGGTGCCTGCGGCATTGCACTACCTGGGCAAACCGTCGTTCTCCAAGAACCCGGGCGACTACACCGCGGCAGCCAACCTGCTCAAGACCGTGCGCCCCCATGTGACGCTGTTCAGCGCCTCGGGCTACATCAACGATATGGCCAACGGCTCGATTTGCCTGGCGCTCGGCTGGTCGGGCGACATCAACATTGCGCGTCAGCGCGCGATCGATGGCAAGACCGGCAACAACATCGAGGCCCTGATCCCCAAGACGGGTGGGCTGCTGTTCTTCGACACGATGGCAATCCCCGCGGATGCGGCGCGCCCGGGCAATGCGCAGAAGTTCATCAACTTCATCCTGCGACCCGAAATCGAGGCGGCCAACACCAACAAGGTCTTCTATCCGAACCCGGTCCCGGAGTCGAAGAAGTTCATCCGCGCCGATGTGGCCAACAACCCGACGGTGTTCTTGCCTCCCGCGGAACTGGCCAAGATGTTGCCGCCAGACTCGCTGAACAATGACCTGCGCCGCCTGATGACGCGCACCTACACCTCGTTCAAGACAGGATTGTGATGGGGCCACCGGCGGCCGACGCCTTCCTGCGCATCGAAGGGCTGACCAAGGAGTTCGACGGCTACAAGGCCGTCAACAACGTCAGCCTCGACATCGCCAAGGGAGAGATTTTCGCCCTGCTCGGCTCGTCGGGCTGCGGCAAGAGCACGCTGCTGCGCATGCTCGCCGGTTTCGAGGAGCCGACGGCGGGCCGCATCGTGCTTGACGGGCAGGACCTCGCCCACGTGCCGCCGTACAAGGTGCCGATCAACATGATGTTCCAGAGCTACGCGTTGTTCCCGCACCTCACGGTCTGGGACAACATCGCGTTCGGGCTCAAGCGCGAAGGCATGCCGGCTGCGGGCATCGAGGAACGGGTCGAGGCGATGCTCAAGCTGGTGCAGCTCACGAAGTTCGCCAAGCGCAAACCGCACCAGCTCTCCGGTGGCCAGCAGCAGCGCGTCGCGCTCGCGCGCAGCCTGGCCAAGCGGCCGCAATTGCTGCTGCTCGACGAGCCGCTCGGCGCGCTTGACAAGAAGCTGCGTGAGGAAACCCAGATCGAGCTGGTGAACATCATCGAGCAGGTCGGCGTGACCTGCGTGATGGTCACGCACGACCAGGAGGAGGCCATGACGATGGCCTCGCGCATCGCGGTCATGAGCGAGGGCCGTTTCCTCCAGGTCGGCGCGCCCTCGGACATCTACGAGACGCCCGCGACGCGCTTCGTCGCCGACTTCATCGGCAACGTGAACCTGATGGATGGCACGCTCGACGTCGACGCCGAGGCGCACTGCGAGATCGGCTGCGCGGACGTGCGGCACTACGTCGGCCACGGCATCACCGGCACCCGGGGCATGCCCGTCACCGTGGCCCTGCGGCCCGAGAAGATCCAGCTCACGCGCGCGGCGCCCAAGGACACGGGCTTCAACGCGGTACGCGGCACGATCCGCGAGATGTCCTACTTCGGCAGCTTCACCGTGTACCAATTGGTGCTGGCCAGCGGCGCCAAGCTCAAGGTCAGTCAGGCCAATATCGAACGATTGCGCGAGAACCCGCTGACCTGGGGCGACGAGGTCTGGGCCCACTGGGATGCCTGGTCGCAGGTGGTGCTGACGCAATGAACCTGGCCAGCCGCTTCGCCTCGGTATTGCGCGGTCGCACGGCGGTGATCGGAGCGCCCTACCTGTGGCTGCTCGTCTTCTTCCTCCTGCCCTTCCTGATTCTCGTCAAGTACAGCGTCGCCGAAATGGAGGCCGTGCAGCCCAAGGATCTCATCCAGTTCAAGGACGGGTTGCTCCAGCTCACGATCAAGCTGTCGAACTACGTCTTCATCACGCAGGACGAGCTGTACTACAAGACCTATCTCTCGAGCCTGAAGTACGCGGGCGCGACGACCTTCTTCTGCCTGCTGATCGGCTATCCCTTCGCCTACTTCATGGCGCGCGCCAAGGCGACGATCCAGCCGGCGCTGCTGATGCTCGTGATGCTGCCGTTCTGGACCTCGTTCCTGCTGCGCGTCTACGCATGGAAGGGGCTGCTGTCGAACGACGGTTGGGTGGCCGACCTGATCATCGGCGCCGGCCTCGACCAGGTGCTTGCCGCGCTCGGCATCATCAGCACGCCCGGCAAGCTGATGAACACGCCGTTCTCGCTCGTGCTCGGCATGACCTACACCTACCTGCCTTTCATGATCCTGCCGCTGTACGGCAACCTGTCGAAGATGGATCTGCGCCTGCTCGAAGCCGCGCTGGACCTGGGCGCGACGCCGTGGACTGCGTTCTGGACCATCACGGTGCCGCTTTCAAAGGCAGGGATCATTGCCGGCTCGATGCTGGTGTTCATCCCCTGCGTCGGCGAGTTCGTGATCCCGGAGCTGCTTGGTGGACCCGAGACGCTAATGACAGGCCGCGTCATGTGGGACGAGTTCTTCTCGAATAACGACTGGCCGCTCGCGTCGACGCTGGCAGTGGTGATGATCCTGCTCATCATCGTGCCGCTGGCACTGTTCAACAAGTACCAGGCCGAGGCGCAGGAGCGGCGCACATGAGTGCCGCCATGCTCAACCGGTGGTTCGGCCGCGGCTGGCTCTCGGCGGGCTACGCCTTCCTGTACCTGCCGATCGTCGCGCTGGTCCTGTACTCGTTCAACGATTCGCCGATCCCCAACGTGTGGCGCGGCTTCACGCTGAAGTGGTACGTCGCGCTGGCCAACGACAACGAGATGCTCTCGGGCTTCTGGTTGAGCCTGAAGATCGCCTTCTTCACCGCGTGCGGATCGGTGGTGCTGGGCACGCTGGCCGCCTTCGCACTGGTCAAGTACAAGCGCTTTACCGGTCGAACATTGTTCGCCGGCATGGTCAACGCGCCGCTCGTGATGCCCGAGGTGGTCGTGGGCCTGTCGCTGCTGCTGATGCTGGTGAGCGTGCAGCGCGCGATCGGCTTTCCCGAGCGCGGCATGATGACGATATGGTTCGGCCACCTGCTGCTGGGCGTGGCCTACGCCACCGTCGTGATCCAGGCACGCCTTCACGACCTGAACCCGCAACTCGAAGAGGCTGCGCAGGATCTGGGTGCCCGCCCGCACCAGGTGTTCTGGCTGGTGACGCTACCCATGATCGCCCAGTCGCTCGCCTCGGCCTGGTTGCTCACTTTCACGCTCTCGCTCGACGACGTGGTGCTCTCGGCCTTCCTGTCCGGGCCCGGCGCGACGACGATGCCGCTGGTCATCTTCTCGCGTGCGCGCCTCGGCCTGAACCCGAGCGTCAATGCCGTGGCAACGCTGATCGTCTTCGTCGTCGCCGGCGGTAGCGTCGCGGCGAGCTACCTCATCGCCCGCACCGAACGACGCCGCCAGCAGGAAATGGCCGCCGCGTTCCGCACCCCTTCCCCCGACCCCTCACCCCACGCCAAAGAGGAATCAACGACATGAACAAGACCCTTGCCCTCACCGCTCTGGCTGCGGCGCTGGCCTGTGCATTTCCGGCGCAGGCGCAAAGCAATGCCGAGGTGCTCAACGAGTTGAAGGCGCTGCGCGACCGTGTCGCCGACCTCGAGCGCAAGCTGCAGGCTGCCGAGGCAGCCAAGCCCAAGGACGGCCAGTGGGGCATGACGCCCGAGCAGGCGAAGGAACTCAGCCGCGTCACCGTCAAGGCCGAAGCCACTGAGGACAACCTCGAGGCGTGGGGCATGAAGGGCCTGACGATCTCTGGCTACATGGATGCTGCCTACATCTGGAACCAGCGGCAGAAGCGTGCCGGCTTCCAGTTCCTCAACAGCCAGGCCGGCGGCTATTTCTACGACACGTCGTACATCGGCGCCGCGTCGATCGACTTCACGAAGGAGACCGACAGCGGCACCCGGTTCAAGCTCACCTTGAGCCCGAACCGGGCATCCGGCTCTGTAGCGGAACCGGACAGCCGCAGCATCGTCCAGGAGGCGTCGATGTCGGTGCCGCTGACCGATCTGCAGACGCGCCTGATCGTCGGCCAAGTGCCCGACTGGTCCGGCTACGAATACCAGCAGCCGACGCTCAACCCCCTGATCACCCACAACCTGCTGTTCGATTTCACGCTGCCCACCACGTACACCGGCGCCGGAATCGACTACACGAGTGGTAAATGGTGGTTGCGCGGCATGATCGCCAACGTCAACGGCAACATCCTCAACCAGGGCGAGCGTGCGCCTGTGGTCGTCTACCGGGTCGACTACTCGAAGGGCGAGTTCAACGGATTCGGCTTCGCGGGCCTGCACGGAAAGACGACCAACTTCAACCTGTGCGCAAATCTCGCGTGCGACTCGTTCGAGAAGACGATGACGCATATGCTCGAGGTCGACGGTTACTTCATCCGCGGCGACTGGACGCTGCAAGGTCAGGCGTCCTGGGGCCGTCAGAAGCAGGCGGCCATCACACCAGATGCCAACGGCAACTTCCCCGACGCCAAGTGGACCGGGGTATCGGGCCTTGCCGGCTACAACGTCACGCCGCGGCTGCAGGTGCTTGCGCGCGCCGACTACATCCGCAACAAGACCGCGGGAGGCGGCCTGTTCGGCTACACCGGCTACTGGGACGTGTTCGGCATCGACGGCGGTTATGGCGACTACCGCAACGGCATCGGGCCCGACCCAACACTGGGCTGCGATGTCGATCCCACGGCGGCAGGTTGCGACAAGGGCGCCAACCGCTATGCGCTGTCGTTTGGCTTGAAGTACGCCTACGACCTGAACACGACCTTCAAACTCGAGTACCGCCGCGACGGCGCCAACGTTCCGGTGTTCTTCGACGTGAAGTCCGGCGCCTACAAGAAGAGCAACGACCTCTTCGGCGCTTCGGTCGTGGTGTCGTTCTGACCGCTGGAACGACGATGGGCGCCATCGACTGGTTCGCCCGGGCCCGTGAGGCCCAGTTCGACGGCCGCGCCGTGATCGACGGCGCGCGCCGCGATGCCGTGTCGGGCGAAACGTTCATCAAGGCCTCGCCGGTGGACGGCCGTACGCTGGGGCCCGTCGCACGCGGCCGCGAGGCCGACATCGACGCGGCCGTCAAGAGTGCCCGTGCGGCGTTTGCCGACGGCCGTTGGGCGAACAAGCCGCCCGCGGCGCGCAAGAAGGTGCTGCAGCGATTCGCCGAGAAGATCCTCGCCGCCCGGGACGAGCTCGCGCTGCTCGAGACGCTCGACATGGGCAAGCCGATCCAGTACGCGCTGTCGGTCGACGTGCCCTCCACGGCGCGCACGATCGGCTGGTACGGCGAAGCGATCGACAAGGTCTACGACGAGATCGCGCCGACCGGCGCCAACGCCCTGGCGCTGATCACGCGCGAGCCGATGGGCGTGATCGGGGTCGTCGTGCCCTGGAACTACCCGATGATCATGGCGGCGTGGAAGCTCGGTCCCGCACTGGCCACCGGCAACTCGGTGGTGTTGAAGCCGAGCGAGAAGTCGCCCTACACCGCGCTGCGGCTGGCCGATCTGGCCATCGAGGCCGGTCTGCCGCCGGGCGTGTTCAACGTCGTGCCCGGCTATGGCGGTGAGGCCGGCGAGGCCCTCGCACTGCACATGGACGTCGACGCGATCGGCTTCACCGGCAGCACTCGCGTGGGCCGCAAGATGCTCGAGTACGCCGGCCGCAGCAACTTGAAGCGCGTCTACAACGAGCTCGGCGGCAAGAGCGCGTTCGTCGTCTTCGACGATTTCGCCAACGTCGAGCGCGCCGCCAAGACGGCCGCCGGCAGCATGTTCTTCAACCAGGGCGAAAGCTGCAATGCGCCGTCGCGCGTGCTGGTGCACGAACGCATCGCCGATCGCTTCGTCGAGATCGTCGCCGCCGAGGCGCCCAAGTACCGCGCCGCCGATCCGCTGGACAGCCGCACCGAGCTGGGCGCGCTCGTCGACGAGGGACAACTTAAGACCGTCATGGGCTACATCGAAGCCGGCAAGGCCGAGGGCGCACGCACGGTCACGGGCGGCACGCGCGCACGCGAGTCCAGCGGCGGGTTCTACGTCGAACCCACGGTGTTCGACCGCGTCGACAACGGCATGACGATCGCGCGCGAGGAGATCTTCGGCCCGGTGATGAGCGTGATCCGCTTCAAGACCGAAGCCGAGGCGATCGCGCTGGCCAACGCGAGCAGCTACGGCCTGCAGGCCAGCGTGTGGAGCGACAACGTCAACCGCGCCCACCGCGTGGCGCGCGCCCTGCGCGCCGGCACCGTCCACGTCAACCAGTACGACGAGGACGACATCACCGTGCCCTTCGGCGGCTACAAGCAAAGCGGCAACGGCCGCGACAAGAGCCTGCACGCGATGGAAAAGTACACCGAGCTGAAAACAACCTGGCTGCGCATCGACCCAGCCTGAACTGACGAAAGGAGTGGGCGATGAACCACTCGAAGAACGAGCAGTTGATGGCCCGCAAGGCCGCGGCCACGCCGCGCGGCGTGGGCGTGATGGGCACCTTCTTCGCCGAGCGCGCACAGGGCGCGGAGCTCTGGGACGCCGAGGGCCAGCGCTACATCGACTTCGCCGGCGGCATCGCGGTGATGAACGTCGGCCATGGCCACCCCAAGGTGGTGGCGGCCATCGAGGCGCAGGTCAAGCGCTTCACCCACACCTGCTACCAGGTGGTGCCCTACGAGAGCTACATCGCACTGGCCGAGAAGCTCAACCAGATCACCCCCGGCACCCATGCGAAGAAGACGGCACTGTTCTCCACCGGCGCCGAAGCGATCGAGAACGCGGTCAAGATCGCGCGCTCCTATACCAAGCGCTCGGGCGTGATCGCCTTCGGCGGCGCCTTCCACGGCCGCTCGATGTTCGCGGTGTCTCTCACCGGCAAGGTGCAGCCCTACAAGGCCGGCTTCGGGCCCTTCCCGCCCGAGATCTACCACGCGCCCTTCCCTTGTCATTGCGCCAGCCTCGACGAGACGAAGAAGGCGGTGCAGCACCTGTTCAAGGCCGACATCGAGCCCAGCCGCGTGGCCGCGATCGTGTTCGAGCCGGTGCAGGGCGAAGGCGGCTTCAACGTGATCCAGGCCGAGGCCGTTCAGTGGCTGCGCGAACTGTGCGACGAGCACGGCATCGTGCTGATCGCCGACGAGGTGCAGACCGGCTTCGGCCGCACCGGCAAGATGTTCGCGATGGAGCACTTCGGTGTCGTGCCTGACCTGATGACGATCGCCAAGAGTCTGGCCGCCGGCGTGCCGCTGTCTGCGGTGACCGGCCGTGCGGAGATCATGGACGCGCCCGCGCCCGGCGGGCTGGGCGGCACCTACGCCGGCAACCCGCTCGCGGTGGCGGCCGCGCATGCGGTGATCGACGTGATGGCCGAAGAGAAGTTGCCCGAGCGCGGCGCCATGCTCGGCGACCAGCTCAAGGCCATGCTCAACGGCGTGCGCGAGCACGTGCCGCACATCGCCGACGTGCGAGGCCTCGGGGCCATGGTGGCGGCCGAGTTCAACGATGCCAAAGGCCAGCCGGACCCCGACTTCACCAAGCGGGTGCAGGCCGAAGCCCTCAAGCGCAAGTTGATCCTGCTGACCTGCGGCATCAATGCCAATGTGGTCCGCTTCCTCTTCCCGCTGACGACGCCGCAGCCGATCTTCGACGAAGCCCTTGCCATCCTGCGTGAATCGCTGCTCGCGGCACGGCCATGAAAGCGCTGCGCGACAGCCTGACTGCCGCCGGCGTGCACACGCTGCTGGTGCACTTCACCGACATCCACGGCGTTGGCAAGGGCAAGCTGGTGCCGCTGGCCCACCTCGACGACGTTCTGACCGTCGGCGCCGGCTTCTCCGGTCCGTCGATCGCCGGCACGGGCCTGGCGCGCACCGGGCCGCGCTCCGAGTACATGGCGCGGGCCGCGGCCAGCACGGTGAGGCCCCTGCCGTGGCTGCCGGGCGTGGCGGCGATCGTGGCCGACGGCTTCGTCGCCGGCGAGCCGTTCGACGCCTGCCCGCGCCAGGTGCTCAAGCGCGCGGTCGCGCGGCTGGCGGAACGGGGCTGGACGCTGAAGGTCGGCATCGAACCCGAGTTCTTCCTGCTCAAGGCCCACGCAGGCGGCTGGATGCCCGCCGACGATGCCGACCGCTTGGCCAAGCCGAGCTATGACTTGAAGAGCATCACGCGGCAGACGCCCTTCCTGCGCGAGCTGCACGACGTGCTCGAACGCTGCGGACTGGACGTGCTGCAGCTCGACCATGAAGACGCGCACGGCCAGTACGAAGTCAACTTCGCCTTCGCCCATGTGCTGGCCAGCGCTGACCACCTGATGCTGTTCAAGCTCGCCGCGCAGGCGATCGCCGAGCGTCACGGCATGGTCTTCTCGATGATGCCCAAGCCCTTCGCCAACCAGCCCGGCAGCGGCATGCACTGCCATGTCAGCCTGTGGGAAGGCCGCAACGACAACATGCGCAATGTCTTCGTGCCGCACCGCACCGATGGCGCGGTCGACAACGGCAGGTTGCTGTCGCCGACCGGGCGACAGTTCGTTGCCGGCGTGCTGGCCCACGCCGGCGCACTGACGGCGTTGGCGGCGCCGACCGTCAACTCATACAAGCGGTTGACGGTCGGCGAGTCGATCTCCGGCACGACCTGGGCCCCCGCCTACGTGGCTCAGGGTCCGAACAACCGCACCGCCCTCGTCCGCACTCTGCACGGCCGCTTCGAGTGGCGCGCACCAGACGCCAGCGCCAACCCCTACCTGATGCTGGCCGGCCTGATCGCGGCCGGCCTGGACGGCATCGAGCGCAAGCTCGATCCCGGTCCCGACTGCGAGGAAGACCTCTTCGCGTTGACGCTGGCCCAGATCCGCGAGCGCGGCATCGCGCTGCTGCCGCAGAACCTGGCTGAAGCCATCGATGCGCTGGAGGCCGATGCCGCCGTCTGTGGTGCCCTCGGCGACACGCTGGCGCGCGAGTTCATCGCCGCCAAGCGCGACGAGCACACCGCCTATGCGCGCCACGTCAGCGACTGGGAGATGCAGCGCTACGCGACCGCGTTCTGATGACCAGCGGTCCGCTCGCACCATGAGCCCGACCTTGTCTGCGCAGGCCCGCGTCATCGACTCCCACACCGGCGGGGAGCCAACCCGCTGTGTCGTCAGCGGCGGGCCGGATCTTGGTAACGGCACGCTGGCCGAGCGGCGCGAGCGCTTTCGCAGTCAGCACGATGCGTGGCGGCGTGCCCTGGTCTGCGAGCCTCGCGGCTCCGACGTCGTGGTCGGCGCGCTGCTGTGCGCGCCGCTGCAGGCCTCGAGTGCTTGCGGCGTCATCTTCTTCAACAACGTTGGCTACCTGGGCATGTGCGGCCACGGCACGATCGGCCTGATCGCCACGCTCGCGCACCTGGGCCGCATCGAGCCCGGGGATCACCGCATCGAGACGCCGGTCGGCACGGTCACTGCAACGCTGCATCCGCAGGGCTCTGTCAGTGTCGCCAATGTGCCCTCCTATCGGCATGCCAGGCGGGTGGCCGTCGAAGTGGCCGGCCACGGCGTCGTCCATGGCGACGTGGCCTGGGGCGGCAATTGGTTCTTCCTCTGCGAGGACCATGGCCGCGAGCTGGTCGCGAGTGCCGTCGGGGAACTGACGGACTTCGCCTCGCGCGTGCGTGACGCCTTGCAGCGGCAGCGCGTGACCGGCCGTGACGGCGCCGAGATCGACCACATCGAACTGGTGGGTCCGGCGGCCGACCCGGCCAACCATGCACGCAACTTCGTCCTCTGCCCCGGCGGCGCGTACGACCGCTCACCCTGCGGCACCGGAACCAGCGCCAAGCTGGCCTGCCTGGCGGCCGACGACAAACTCGCGCCGGGCGCGCTCTGGCGCCAGGAAAGCGTGATCGGCAGTGTGTTCAGCGGCTCCTATACGCGAGCGGCCCAGCCTCTGGCCGGCCTGCCCTCAGACGCGGTGCTGCCGGTCATCCAGGGTCGCGCGCACGTCACGCTCGACGCGACCCTGATCTTCGACCCGGCAGACCCTTTCGCGTGGGGCCTGGGCTGACGGCGGCACTCGACTGCCGCAGGGTGCGAGTCCATGTACCCGCAGAACATGCCGAGTGCACCAAGGATGTGCTCGCGGGTGAGCTTGGCGGCCAGGCGCGCGTTGCGTACCTCGAAGGCTTCGAGAGTGGCCTGGTGCTCGGCGCGCGCGCAGCGCATGCCCAAGGTCAGCAAGAGCGGATCGACCAGATAACGTTCGCTCTTGTCGAGCGCGGCGTGGATTGCCTCCAGGTGACATGGCAGACCGCACGCGCGATACAGCGCGGAGTGGAACTCGCGATCGCGCTCGCACCACAACAACCGGATCGCGCTCGCGTGCGAACGCCTCGCAGGCCTTGCGTGCCTGCGCCAGTTCGTGCGGCTCCAGACGCGTCAGGGCTTCGCGCACCGGGATCCGGCTGGTGTTGAAGTGCTGAGTGATCGCCTCCTGGCGCCGAGGATCGACGTCCTTCAACGCGCCCGAGGTCACGGCCCGACGCCGGCTCTCGAAGATCGTGTCCACAGCCGAAGGGCTGTTGCCCAGGTTCAACTTCCTGATCCGAATTGCTACCACGATCGAGACGACCGGCGCCTCGGGTGCATCCGCAGTGATCCTAGGCCATCACGTATTGCATATTGGATGTAGCCCGGAATAATGATTCAACCCGGCACGCGATCATCGCCCCGGGCACCACCCGCCCAAGCATCGAAAGGATCTACCGTGATTGCAAGGACACTGATCATCTTGGCAGGAGCCCTGGGCCTGCTGCTGTCGAGCGCCGCGCGCGCCGACAAGCTCGACGACATTATCGCCTCGGGCAAGCTGCGCTGCGCCGTGGTACTCGACTTCCCGCCAATGGGATCTCGCGACGAGAAGAACGAGCCGATCGGCTTCGACGTCGACACCTGCAACGACCTCGCCAAGGCGCTCGGCGTGAAGGCCGAGATCGTCGAGACACCGTTCCCCGATCGCATCCCGGCGCTGGTGTCCGGTCGCGCCGATGTCGGCGTGGCCTCCACCTCCGACACGCTGCAGCGCGCCAAGACGATCGGCTTCTCGGTCCCCTACTTCGTCTTCAAGATGGTGGTGCTGACCAAGAAAGGCACCAACATCAACGCCTACAACACGTTGAAGGGACGCAAGCCCGGGTCGGTGACCGGGACTTACGAGGCGATCGCGCTCGAGAAGGACGTGAAGAAGTGGAACGACCCGAAAGGCTCGTTCCGCGCCTACCAGACGCAGGCCGACGTGTTCCTCGCACTCGCCCAGGGCCAGATCGAGGCCACCGTCGTCACCTCCACCGTCGCGGCCGCCACGATCAAGGCTGGCAAGTACAAGGACCTGCAGATGGGCGGCGACGCGCCGTACGACCTTGATTACGTCTCGCTGATCGCGCTGCGCCAGGAGTACGGCCTGCTCAACTACCTCAACCTGTTCACCCACCTGCAGACCCGGACCGGCCGTGCGCAGGAGCTGTACGCGAAGTGGGTGGGCGGCACGATGCCCGACCTCACGGTGAAGGGCGTCTATCGCTGAGCGCCGGCGAGGCCCGACCCGCAGGGGTTACGGCCTCGCAACTTTGTTGCCGGCGCAGCGGAATCGCGGCGCTCCCGCAGCAGACAATGAACTACACGTTTCACTGGCACCAGGCGTTCCAGGCGCTGCCCGCCATGCTGGGCGGCGCGCTGGTGACGATCGAAGTGGCCGTCCTGTCGATGCTGATCGGCACGGTCTGCGGCATCGCGCTCGCGCTCGCGCGCAACACCAGGAACCGGCTGGCGCGCGGCGTCGCCACGGTGTGGATCGAGACCGCGCGCAACACGCCGGCACTGTTCCAGATCTACATGATCTATTTCGGGCTCGGATCGCTCGGGATCTTCGTCGACTCCTTCCCGGCGCTGCTCGTCGGCATCGCGTTCAATAATGCGGGCTACCTCGCCGAGACGTTCCGCGGCGGCCTGCGCGCAATCCCGCCCACGCAGGTGCGCGCCGCCCGCTCGCTGGGCATGAGCGCACCGCAGGCGTTCCGGCTGATCGTGCTGCCCCAGCTGCTTCGCACCGTGTTCCACCCGATGACCAACCAGATGGTGTGGGCCATCCTGATGACCTCCCTCGGTGTCGTCGTCGGCCTCAACAGCGACCTGACCGGCATCACGCAGGAGCTCAACGTGCGCACGTTCCGCACCTTCGAGTTCTTCGTCATGGCCGCGGCGATCTACTACCTGATCACCAAGACGGTCACGCTGTCGGCACGCCTTCTGGCGGCACGGCTGTTCCGTTACTAGAGCAGCGCGATGATCGAGACCGACTTCGCGCGCACCGACCTGTGGTTCATGCTGCAGGGCGCCGGCATGACCCTGGCGCTGACCTTCTGGGCGGTGCTGGGCGGCACGGTGATGGGCTTCGTGTTCGGCGTTCTGCGCGCCGTCGCATCGTCATGGATCAATGCGATCCTGGGCGCGGTGCTCGATATCTTCCGCTCGATTCCGCTGCTGATCCAGTTCATCCTCGCCAACTCGTTCAAGTCGATCGTCGGCCTCGACGTGTCCGCGTTCACGGTCGCCTGCGTTGTGTTGGCGATCTACACCTCGGCCTACTGCGCCGAGATCGTGCGCGCCGGGGTGCTGGCCGTGCCCTCCACGACGCGACGTGCCGCCCGTTCGCTCGGGCTGACCTGGTGGCAGGACCTGCGCCACATCGTCTACCCGATCGCGCTGCGTGTGTCGCTGCCGTCGTGGGTCGGCCTCACGCTGGGCGTGATGAAGGACACCTCGCTGGTGCTCTGGATCGGGATCGTCGAGCTGCTGCGCGCGTCGCAGGTCATCGTCACCCGCATCCAGGAGCCACTGCTGGTGCTGATGCTGTGCGGCTTGATCTACTTCCTGATGAGCTACCCTATCTCGCGCCTGGGCGCGTACCTCGAAACACGGTGGCGCGACGATGATTGAGATCCAGGACGTCCACAAATCCTTCGGCGCCCTCCAGGTGCTGCGCGGCGTCTCGATGACGGTCAACAAGGGCGAGGTCGTCTCGGTGATCGGCGGCTCGGGCTCGGGCAAGTCCACCTTGCTGATGTGCATCAACGGGCTCGAATCGATCCAGGCCGGGCGCATCCTGGTCGACGGCACCGACGTGCATGCACGCGGCACCAACCTGAATCAGTTGCGCCAGCGCATCGGCATCGTGTTCCAGCAATGGAACGCGTTCCCGCACCTGACGGTGCGCGAGAACGTGATGCTGGCTCCGCGCAAGGTGCTGGGCAAGAGCGTCGAAGAGGCCGACCAGATCGCCAGCGACAAGCTGCGCCATGTCGGGCTGGGCGACAAGCTCGACGTCTACCCGAGCAAGCTCTCGGGCGGCCAGCAGCAGCGAATGGCGATCGCGCGGGCGCTGGCCATGTCGCCCGACTACATGCTGTTCGACGAGGTCACCTCCGCGCTCGACCCGCAACTGGTCGGCGAAGTGCTGGACACGATGCGCAGTCTTTCGGCCGAAGGCATGACCATGATCGTCGTCACGCACGAGATCGGCTTCGCGCGTGAGGTCTCGCACCGTGTCGCGTTCTTCAAATCCGGCCGCATCCACGAGATCGGCCCGCCCGAGCAGGTCATCGGCAATCCGCGCGAGCCGGAGACGGCGGAGTTTCTCAAGTCGGTGCTCTGAGCCGGCCAGCCTCGAAGACGATGCTCAGCGCCGACGACACGCCGCTGCAGCAGCTCGCTGCAGCCGACCTGACGTGCGACGTGCTGGTGATCGGCGCGGGCACCGTGGGCCTGGCCATCGCGCTGCGCCTGCAGCAGGATGGCCGCCAGGTCACGGTGATCGATCGCACCGGAGTCGCGGCCGAGGCGAGCCGCGGCAACGCCGGCGCGCTGGCCTTCACCGACATCATGCCGCTGGCCTCGCCCGGCATCCTGCGCAAGGCGCCGCGCTGGCTGCTCGACCCACTGGGCCCGCTGTCGATCGCCCCCGCCTACCTGCCGCGCATAGCACCCTGGCTGTTCCATTTCTGGCGCGCGAGCTTCCCCGAGCGCGTCAAGGCCAGCGCCGCGGCCCAGGCCGCGCTGATGGATCTGTCGATCACCGAGACCGACGCGATGCTGGCCGCCGCCGGCGCGTCCGACATGCTGCGCAGCGACGGCGTGCTGCACGTGTACGAGAGCGAGACCGAGCTCACGGCCTCGCAGGCCAGCTGGCAGGCGCGCGCCGAGCACGGCATCGCCTTCACGCACCTGCACGGCCCGCAGGCGATCGCCGAGCTGCAACCCGGCCTCTCGCCCACGCTGGTCGCGGCCACCTTCCTGCCGGCCTGGAAGACGGTCACCGATCCGCTGCTACTCACGCTCGCCCTCGCGCGCCGCTTCACCGAGCTGGGTGGGAGGCTGCGCCGCGGCGAGGCGCTGGCGCTCGAGTCGGTTGCGGACGGTGTCGTCGTGCCGCTAGCGGGTGCCCAGCGCATGACGGCGCAGCGCGTCGTGGTGGCCGCGGGCGCGTGGTCGCACCGCCTCGCGCGCACCCTGGGTGAGCGCATCCCGCTCGAGACCGAGCGCGGCTACAACACCACGCTGCCGGTGACGGCCTTCGACCTCAAGCGCCAGCTCACCTTCGGCGGCCACGGCTTCGTCGTCACGCCGCTCACCTGTGGCGTGCGCGTCGGCGGCGCGGTCGAGCTGGCGGGCCTGGACGCACCGCCCAACTTCCAGCGTTCGGAAATCATGCTGGCCAAGGCCAAGCGCTTCATGCCGGGCCTGGCCACCGAGGGCGGCACGCAGTGGATGGGCTTTCGCCCGTCGCTGCCCGACACCTTGCCGGCCATCGGCGCCGCGGCACGCGACGCGCGCGTGACCTACGCCTTCGGCCACGGTCACCTGGGCCTGACGCAGGCGGCCGCCACGGCGCGGCTGGTCGCCGACCTCATGGCCGGGCGCCCGAGCGCGCTCGACCTCGCGCCGTTCCGCCCGCAGCGGTTTGCGTAGGCCGCCCACGAAAGCCCTGCCATGAGGACCCAGCGCGTGATCTCGATCGTCCGCTGCCACGCCGAGGGCGAGGTCGGCGACGTGATCGTCGGCGGCGTGCTGCCGCCGCCCGCGCGCACGATGTTCGAACGCATGACCGCGATGCAGCGCGACCAGGACAGCCTGCGCCGCCTGCTGCTGTGCGAGCCGCGCGGCAGCGTGGCGCGGCACATCAACCTGATCACGCCACCGCTGCGCGACGATTGCGACATCGGCATGATCACGATGGAGCCCACCGAGTTCGTGCCGATGTCGGGCTCCAACCTGATCTGCACCGTGACGGTGGCGCTGGAGACTGGCATCCTGCCGATGCACGAGCCCGAGACCATCGTCCGCGTCGACACCGCCGCCGGGCCGGTTCGCGCGCGCGCCACCTGCCGCGACGGCAAGTGCGTGTCGGTGGAGTTCGCCAACGTGCCGAGCCTGGTCGACCGGCTGGACGCCACGCTCGAGATCGAAGGGCTCGGCCGCGTGGTCGTCGACATTGCCTACGGCGGCATGTGGTACGCCATCACCGATGCCACGCAGCTCGGCTTTCGCATCGAGCCGCACGAAGGGCGCGACCTGGCCAGCGCGGGCGAAAAGATCCGCCGGGCCGCACGCGAGCAACTCAGCGTCGTGCACCCCAAGAACCCCGAGATCGCCGGCGTCAGCATCGTGCAGTTCACCCGGCCCTTCGCCGGCGTGGGCCAGGTCACGCGCAATACCGTCATCGTCGCGCCCGGCCGTTCGGACCGCAGCCCCTGCGGCACCGGCACCTGCGCGCGCATGGCGATGCTGCACGCGCGAGGCGCCATGGAGGTGGGCGACTCGATGGTCCACGAATCGATCATCGGCTCGCGCTTCACGGGCCGCATCGTCGGCACGACCACGGTGGGAGGCAGGCCGGCGATCCTGCCGACCATCGAGGGCCGGGCGTGGATCACCGGGCTGGCCAGCGAGATGCTCGATCCGAGCGACCCGTACCAGACCGGCTATGTGCTGGCCGACACCTGGGGGGTCAGCGGCACGACGTCGCAGTGATGGAGCGACACGCCCAGCGCATCTCCCTTGACGACGTCGTTGATGCTCGGCCCGCGCCGGACATGGTCGGCTAGCGCTGCGAAGCTGCCGGTCGGCTCCGCATGGAGCCATCCGAATGAAGCCGCGCATCGGCGGACACACAGACAGAAGGTAGATTGGGCGATTCCGGCGCAGGGCACCGATGCGCCTCGTCGCACGGGTACTCAGACTCTCCCGAGCGATGGGTCAGCGGACGACGACCACCATCTTCCCGTTCGCTCGATTCTCGTCCATGGCTCGGTGAGCCGCGGGAATTTGATCGAACCGCCAGACGGGTCCCCGCAGGATCTCGAGTTGCCCGCTCTCCACCATCGAGACGTATTGCTGGAGTTGCCCACGTGAGATGTCGCCGGCACCGCCTGAGTAAGAGGTCAGCCGCACCGCCGTCGGAATGTCGTCCATGGGGCGGAACGACGGCAACTCCCACTGTCCCCCAAGGATGCCCGTCATGCAGACGACTCCACCCGGACGCGCACACTGAAGCGAGTCGAGCAGTGAGGTGGTCCCGATCAGCTCGAGCACACGGTCCACCCCTTGAGGATGGGCCGCACGCACTTGCGCTGTGACGGCGCCAGTGTCGATCATGACTTCGTCGGCTCCGGCGGCTTTGAGTACGCTGGCTTTCGCTGCGCTTCGGGACGTGGAGATGACCTTCAAACCGGCATGTTTCGCCATCGCGAGTGTCGCGAGCCCGATCGACGACGTGCCGCCACGAATCAGGAGCGTCTCGCCGCTCTTCACTTCAAGGCCGGTGTGAAGCGAGCCGTGGCAAGTCTGCAGCATCTCGGGCAGTGCGCCGAGCACCTCCCAGGGCAGCTCTGTCGCGAGCGGGAACACGTTCGACGAGTGTACGCAGGCGTACTCGGCGTACGACCCATCGAACTGTCGCCCCATGCCGCCCATCATCGCGGCGACACGCTGTCCAGATGCGATTTGCCCGCTCGGATCGCTCACGACGGTCCCCACGCACTCGATGCCCAGAACTCGCGGAAGCTTCACGGAAGGCGACTGACCGATACGCGTGAACCACTCCGAGCGGTTCAGCCCGAAGGCGCGAATCTCGATGAGCACCTCGCCTGCCGCTGCTTCAGGCCTCGGAATGTCCTCCAGGACGAACGCGTCGGGGCCGCCCGGTCGATGGAGTCTCCAAGCTCTCATAGCGTCATCCTCGCGGCTGTATCGTCGAGCAGGTGTTCGTCAGCGCCAGCGCCACGATGCCATTCATCTTCGCCACACCGGTGGCCAGGCCGCTGTCCCGCAGGATGCGCATCGCGAAGGCCTCGACCTCGGCGATGCTCATCACCATGCGGGGCGCGGCCGCCACGAACCCTGCCCTACCGGATCACGCCCGCCGGCTTGCCCAGCACCTCCAGGTGCGGCGTGATGCCGAGCCCCGGTGCGTCCGACGCGGTCATGAAACCGTCGACCCGCTGCGGCGCGCCGGCAGCGATGGCCACCGTGCCGTAGCTGTTGAAGTCGGTGGCGGAGAAGCAGAACTCCTCGGGCGTCGAGCGGGCCAGGTGGGCGATCGCCGCGGTGACGATGTCGCCGCCCCAGGTGTCTTCGATCGTCATCGGCGTGCCGCTGGCCACGCAGATGTCGCGCATCAGCCGCGCCTTGGTCAGGCCGCCCACCTTGCTGATCTTCAGGTTGATGATGTCCATCGCATCGTCGGCCAGCGCCTTCATCAGGCCGCCGATGTCGCCGATCACCTCGTCGAGCACGAAGGGGCGCGCGGTGCGCCGGCGCAGCGAGAGGCACTCCTCGTAGGTCATGCAAGGTTGCTCGATGTAGACATCGACGTCGGCCACGGCGGCCGCGATGCGTGCGGCTTCGGCGCGCGTCCAGCCGGTGTTGGCGTCGGCCACGAGCACCTCGCCGGCGTTCAGGATGGCCCGCGTCTCGCGGATGCGCACGATGTCCATGTCGGCGTTGCCACCCACCTTGAGCTGGAACTTGGTGTAGCCCTCGCGCCGGTAGCCCGCGATCTTGGCCGCCATGGCCTGCGGCGACTCCTGCGAGATCGCGCGGTACAGCGCGATCCTCTCCTGCGCCGCGCCGCCCAGCAGCTTGTAGACCGGCATGCCCGTCGCCTTGCCCAGGATGTCCCAGCAGGCGATATCGATCGGCGCCTTCACATACGGGTGGCCGCGCAGCACCGCGTCCATATGGCGGTTGATCGTGCCCAGGTCCCGCGGGTCCAGGCCGATCATCTTGGGGCCCAGTTCGGCCAGGCCGGAGCGCACGCCCAGCGCGTAGGCCGGCAGATAGGCCGAGCCGAGCGGGCAGCACTCGGCGTAGCCGGTGATGCCCGCATCGGTCTCGACGGCGACGACGGTGGAGTCGAACACCTCGACGAAGTTGCCGTTCGACCAGCTGTAGCGGCCTTCGCGCAGCGGCAGGTCGACCTGCCAGTAGGTGATGCCGGTGATCTTCATGCCTTTGCCCACGATGAGTACCAGGTCTTGAAGAGTCGCAGTTGGTCGCGCGCGAAGGTCTTCTGGCTCTCCGACAACGCGTCGGTCGGGTTGAAGTGCAGCTCGTACTCGGGGTTGCCTTCCAGGACCATCAGGTACTTGTAGAACAGCACCAGGTCCACGCCCTCGTCGAAGGTTGACAGCACCATCAGCGCATCGTCCAGTTCCTGCGCCTGGCGGCGCGCCGGCGCATCGCCCTGCGCGGCCTTCTCGCACAGCGCGGCCAGGTGCAGCACTTCGCGCGGCAGCACGTTGCCGATGCCGGTGATGGCGCCCTTGGCCCCGCAGTTCACGTAGCCGTGGAAGACGCCGGTGTCCACGCCCACCATCAGCGTCAGCGCCGACGAGCGGCCCGTGATGTGCTCGGCCGCATAGCTCATGGCCGCCTCGCTGCCGAACTCCTTGAAACCGATCAGGTGCGGGTACTTCTCGTGCAGCGAGAAGAACAGGTCGGCCTTGGTCTCGAAGCCGTAGTACGGGCTGTTGTAGATGACGGCCGGCAGGTCGACCCCCGCTTCGAGGATGCCCGCGAAGTGCGCGTACTGCGCCGCCACCGACGACCCGCGCGACAGGACGCGCGGGATCACCATCAGGCCGGCCGCGCCGGTGCGCTTGGCGTGCGCGGCCAGCGCCGCAGCGCGCATCGGGTTCTGCGCGCCGGTGCCGACGATGACCCGCAGACCGGCCTTCACCAGCCGCTCCACCCCGGTCATGCGCTGCTCGTCGGTCAGCAGCGGCCAATCGCCCATCGAGCCGCAGTAGATGACGCCGGACATGCCGGCGGCCACCAGTTCCTTGCCCTTGCGCACCAGCGCATCGAAGTCCGGCGTGCGGTCGGCCCTGCAGGGCGTCATCAGGGCGGGCATGACGCCCGTGAATACGTTCTTGCTCATCGTCTGTGCTCTCCATCGTACGCGGCGAAGACTGGATTTTATACAATCGACAAGTCAAGTCCAAGTCTCCACCTTGCTCGCCGCCTTGAAGCCTCGCCTCGGCCACCGCACCCTGTCCGCCGCCATCGTCGAGCAGCTGCGGCGCGACATCCTGGACGGCACCTACGCGGCCGGTGCGCAGTTGCGCCAGGACGCGCTGGCGGCCAGCTTCCAGGTCAGCCGCATTCCGGTGCGCGAGGCCCTGTTCCAGCTGGAAGCCGAAGGCCTGGTGCTGATCGAGCCGCACAAGGGTGCCATCGTCTCGGCCTTCTCGCTGGAGGAGATCGACGACGTCTTCGATCTGCGCGTGATGCTCGAGCCGCGCATGCTGGCGCCCTCGGCGCCGCTGCTGACGCCGGACGACTTCGCCGAGATCTCGGCACTGGATGCGGCATTCGCGGGCGCCATCGCCGCGCAGGACGTGGCGCAATGGGGGCAGCTCAACGCGCGCTTCCATCTGGCGCTGTACCGCCACGCACGCCAGCCGCGCACGCTGGCCATCGTCACCTCGCTGCTGCAGACCAGCGACCGCTTCACGCGTCTGCAGATGAACCGGGCTCCGGCGTTGAGCCGGGCCGAGAATGAACACCGCAAGCTGTTGCGCCTGTGCCGGGAGGGCAAGGTGAGCGAGGCGTGCGACTACCTGGTGGCCCACATCGAGAAGGTGCGCCGGGACCTGCACGCGCTGCTCAAGCGCGGTTCGGACACTGGCGCCGCGCGACCGCAAGTCGATCCCCGGAACAAGTCCAAGGTTGGCAAGATGCCTTCCTCATCATCGACCCACCGGGTCAAGCGCCGCCCATGATCGAGAGCTTCTCGATGACCTCGTCCGTCTGCCCGCATGTGGCCGCCGCGATGGCCTGTGCGCTTGCCGTTGTCGCGCCCTGTTGGGGCGGCTGCCTGCCGCTGAGCCTGCGGCTGACCACCTGGCCCGCGGCAGGGGTGCGCTGGCTTGTGACACAGGCCTGACAGCGATGGCGCCTCGGGTCCCGATCAAGAACTCCGACCTGCGAGGCGCGGCCCGGCTGGCGACCGACGCCACCGCGGGCCTGACGAGTCTGGTCGAGGCGATGCACGAGCGCATCGTGCGCGTTCCGCTGGTCACGTCGGGGCGGCTCGATGGTCGCACGGGCGGCATCACCGGCCTGGTCTACAAGACGATCCGCGGCGTCACGCGGGTGGTGGGCGGCAGCATCGAGGCCCTGCTCGGGCTGATCGCACCGGCACTCGCCGGTGACGATCCGGTTCCGGAGCGCGAAGCGCTGATCGCCGCGCTCAACGGCGTTCTGGGCGACTACCTGGCAGCCACCACCAACCCCTTGGCCACGCCGATGGCGCTGAGGCGCGGCGGCGTGACGCTCACACTGGAGGCCGACGCACTGGCGAAGAGCCTGCCCGATGCGAGCGGACAGGTGCTCGTGCTGATGCACGGCCTGTGCATGAACGACCTGCAATGGCTTCGCGAGGGACACGACCACGGTGCCGCGCTCTCGCGCGACCTCGGGCTCACGCCGGTCTACCTGCACTACAACAGCGGCCTGCACGTGTCGATCAACGGCCACGCGCTGGCGCAGATGCTCGAGCGCCTGGTCGAGCAGTGGCCGCAACCCGTGCAGCGGATCGTGCTGCTCGGCCACAGCATGGGCGGTCTGCTTGCGCGCAGCGCGTTGCACTATGGCGCGCTTGCCGGACTGCGCTGGCGCAGCCGGGTGTCCGATGCGGTGTTCCTCGGCACCCCGCACCATGGCGCGCCGCTCGAGCGCGCCGGCAATTGGGTCGACATCGTGCTGGGCGCGACGCCCTATGCGGCGCCATTCGCGCGGCTGGGCAAGCTGCGCAGCGCCGGTATCACCGATCTGCGCCACGGCAACGTGCTCGACGAGGACTGGGTCGGACGCGACCGTTTCGCACACCGCACGGACCGGCGCCTGCATATCCCTCTGCCCACCGATTTGCGTTGCTTCGCGATTGCGGCGACCATCGGCCAGCGCGACGGCGACGTCAAGGACCGATTGCTCGGCGACGGCCTCGTGCCTTTGGACAGTGCGCTCGGCCAGCATCGCCTCGCCTCGCGCTGCCTGAAGTTCGACGCCGGGCGACAGTGGATCGGCTATGGCATGCACCACCTCGATCTGCTGAACCACACCGAGGTCTATGCGCAGCTGCGGCGCTGGCTGGGGGGCCCTGGCGTCTGACCCGGTGTCAGCCGTGCGCGGCAGTGCGCCCGTAGCTGCGGAATTTGCCGATCACATCGTCCATCTGCGCGCGCGTCAGGATCGCGGGCTCGCCCACCGCCAGCGCCTTGAGGTAGACCTCGCACAGCGACTCGATCTCCTGAGCCACCTTCATCGCACGCGCCAGCGTGGGCCCGGCGGCAATGAGGCCGTGATTGGCCAGCAGGCAGGCGTCGCGCTCGTTCATCGCGGCGGCGACGGCCTGCGACAGCGCTTCGGTGCCGAACAGGTGGTACGGCACGCACGGGACGTCGTGGCCACCGGCCACCGCCACCATGTAGTGGAAGGCCGGCAGCGCGCGGCGCAGGCACGCGAGCGCGGCCGCGTGCACCGAGTGGGTGTGCACGATCGCATCGAGATCCGGCCGCACCCGGTAGATCGCCTGGTGGAAGTGCCACTCCGACGACGGCTGCCAATCGCCGACATGCCGCCCGTCGTCGAAGCCCAGCCAGACCATGTCCTGCGGCCGCAAGTCGTCGGCCCCCATGCCGGTGGGCGTGATCATCATCCCGCCCTCGCCTTCGTGCGCGAAGCGCAGGCTCAGATTGCCGGTGCTGCCGCGGTTCATGCCCAGCGCGTCGAGCCTGCGCACGGCCGCCACGGCCTGTTCGCGCAATGGCGTGGTGTCGATCTCGCTCATGCGGCGTGCTCCCCCAGTCTTCGCAACTCGGCTGCTTCGGCGGCCACGATGCCATGCTCCGTGATCAGCCCCGTCACCAGACGCGCCGGCGTGACGTCGAACGCGGGGTTGACGGCACCGCTGCCATCGGGCGTGAGCTGCACCTCGACGACGCGCCCCCTGCTGTCGCGCCCGGCCAGATGCGTGACCTCGCGCGCGGTGCGCTCCTCGATCGGAATCGCATCGCCGCTGGGTAGCGTCGCATCGAAGGTGGAGCTCGGCATGGCTACATAGAACGGCACCCCATTGTCTTGCGCCGCGAGCGCCTTCAGGTAGGTCCCGATCTTGTTGCACACGTCGCCGTTCGCGGCGACGCGGTCGCAGCCGACGATCACGAGGTCGACCTGCCGTTGCTGCATCAAGTGGCCGCCCGCGTTGTCGGCCACCACGGCATGCGGTACGCCGGCGCGGCCGAGCTCCCACGCAGTCAGGCTCGCACCCTGGTTGCGCGGACGCGTCTCGTCGACCCACACGTGCAGGCGCATGCCCTGAGCGTGCGCCTGGTAGATCGGCGAGGTCGCGGTGCCCCAGTCGACGGTGGCGAGCCAACCCGCATTGCAATGCGTCAGCACGCGCACCGGCCTGTCAGGATGGCGCCGGGCGAGCTCATGCAAGAGCGCGAGGCCATGTCGGCCGATCGCGGCGTTGGTCGCCACGTCCTCCTCGGCGATCGCATCGGCTTCGTGCCAGGCCACGTCTGCGCGCAGCGAGGCCGCCAGGGGTCGCACGCAGCGGTGCACGCGATCGATCGCCCACGCAAGGTTGACGGCGGTCGGTCTCGCCTCACGCAGCCGTGCAGCCGCAGCGTCGAGCGCCGAATCACTGGCATCGGCGCGCAGCGCAAGGGCGAGTCCGTAGGCGGCGGCTGCGCCGATCAGCGGCGCACCACGCAGCCACATGTCTCGGATCGCGGTGAAGACCGCCTCGGGCGTGCGCAGTTCGACGAGTTTCAACTCGTGCGGCAGCGCGCGCTGATCGATGATCTCGATTCCGTCGCCCGCAGCCAGCGCGCCAATCGGGCGCATCGCTCGGCCGTCGACCTGCATCGGTTCAGTCCACCAGGGGCGGCAGCACGCGTCCGGCGATGGGCCGCAGGCGGTGCACCATCGCCGGGTCGCGCGCCGCGGGTGCGGTGATGATCGCGTGGTCGAGCGCGCGGCGGCAGCCACATGTCGGGCCATCCGCATCGGCAGTCACCGTCAAGGCGAGCGACCGGACCAGCGCGCGCGCATGGTCGGCGTTGGACAGCAGCACGCGGATCACCGCGTCGACTGTCACCGCGTCGTGGCCAGGGTGCCAGCAGTCGTAGTCGGTCACCATCGCGAGGCTGGCGTAGCACAGCTCGGCCTCGCGCGCCAGCTTGGCCTCGGGCATGTTGGTCATGCCGATCACCGAGCAGCCCCACTGGCGGTACAGGTGCGATTCGGCCTGGGTCGAGAACTGCGGCCCCTCGATCACGAGGTAGGTGCCGCCGCGCGCGTGCGGCAATGCCTGCGCCCTCAGGTGGGCCTCGAGATGGTCACCGAGGCGATGGCACACCGGATGCGCCATCGACACGTGTGCCACGAGGCCGCGGCCGAAGAAGCTCTTCTCGCGCGCGAAGGTCCGATCGATGAATTGGTCGACGACGACGAAAGTACCGGGAGGCAGCTCCTCGCGCAATCCGCCCACGGCGCTGATCGAGAGGATGTCGGTCGCGCCGAGCATCTTCAGCGCCGCGATGTTGGCGCGGTAGTTGACCTCCGAGGGTGGAATCCGGTGCCCGCGCCCGTGGCGCGGCAGAAAGGCCAGGCGCGCGTCGCCGAGCTGGCCCAGGAAGACCTCGTCGCTGGGCTCGCCCCAGGGGGTCTCGATCTTGACCCAGCGGGTGTCGGTCAGGCCCGGCAGGTCGTACAGGCCGCTGCCGCCGATGATGCCCAGCATCGAAGCGTTGCTCATGGTTCGGATGTTGGCACAGGGAAGCAGCAACGTGGCGCCACGGGGCCGCCGATGACTTCAGACGCGACGAACCGCCGTCGATCGAGCCTCACCCGCGGCGGCGTCATGCTGGCACCGCTGCGTCGAGCGCTCCGCGGGCGCGCCGGGCCACCTGCGATGCCGGCAGCATCTTGAGCCGATGGTCGCTCCACACCTGCCGCCAGCGGCGCGCACCGGGGACGCCGTTGTACAGGCCCATCATGTGCCGCGCGATGGCGGTCCATGGGGTGCCGCTCGCGCGCGCTTGCCGATCCATGTAGTCGACCATCCCTGCCTCGACCGCTTCACGTGAGGGTGCCGCCGGTGCAGCGGCGCCGAGGAAGCGTACGTCCCACCCGGCCATCTTCCAGGGGTGGTGATAGGCCTCGCGACCCCACATCACGCCGTCGACCCGCGCCAGTTGCTCGTCGATCTGCGCGCAGTCGTTGAGGCCACCGTTGACCACGAAGGTGAATGCCGGAAAGTCGCGCTTGAGCCGGTGAACGACGTCGTGGCGCAATGGCGGAACCTCGCGGTTTTCCTTCGGGCTCAGGCCCTTGAGCCACGCATTGCGCGCGTGAACGATGAACACGGTGCACCCGCTGTCGGCGACCGTGCCGACGAAGTCGCGCACGAAGTCGTAGCTTTCGGTCTGGTCGATGCCGATGCGGTGCTTGACCGTGACCGGAAGATCGACGGCCTCGCGCATCGCGGCCACGCAGTCGCGCACCAACGTGGGTTCGGCCATCAGGCAGGCCCCGAATGCGCCGCGCTGCACGCGCTCGCTCGGGCAGCCGCAGTTGAGGTTGACTTCATCGTAGCCCCATTGCGCAGCCAGCCTCGCGCACGCCGAGAGGTCGGCCGGCTCGCTTCCGCCGAGCTGCAGCGCCAGCGGATGCTCCTCGGCGCTGAAATCCAGGTGCCGCGGCACATCGCCGTGCAGCAGCGCGCCGGTGGTCACCATCTCGGTGTACAGGCGCGTTCGCCTCGTGACGAGACGATGAAAGTAGCGGCAATGGCGATCGGTCCAGTCCATCATCGGAGCGACTGCCAGGCGCCAGGGGTTGGGATTGGCATGCATGTTGGGCGTGACCCGATTGTCGCGGTGATTCGCAGGCCGCCCGGTCCCGCGCACGTTTCCGGTGCGCCCGTTGCGCCGTGATGACGCGCGGCAGACTTGTCGCGGAACCCTTACCATGCGGCGCACAACATCAACACAAGGCTGCTGCGCCACGAGCGTCGCGAGCCACCAGGAGTTCTTCGATGAACCGTTTCGCCGCTCTTCGCGCCGGCGCGCCGCGCATTTTCCCCACCGTGCTTGCGGTCTTTGCCGTGATCATTGTTGGTGGTTGCAGCCCGGCCCAGTCGCAGGGCGGACCGGGCGGGCCGCCACCGGTGTCGGTGGCTCCCGCGGTCGAGCGCACCCTGCAGACCAGCGAAGACTTCAGCGCGCGCATCGAGGCACTCGAAACGGTCGAGTTGCGCTCGCGTGTGGCGGGCACGCTCGAACGTGTGCACTTTCGCGAAGGCCAGCGCGTGGCCAAGGGGGCGCTTCTGTTCACGATCGACAGCCGCCCGTTCGCCGCCGACCTGGAGCGAGCAGAGGCACAGGTGGCGGCGGCGCGCACCCAGGCCGATCTGGCCGAGGCCGAACGGGTGCGTGCTGAGAAACTGCTGCCGCTGAAGGCGGTGTCGCAGCAGGAGATGGACCAGTTGCGCGCTGCCGAGCGCAATGCCGGCTCGACGCTGCGCGCTGCGCAGGCGGCACTGACGACCGCGCAGCTCAACCTGGGCTACTCGAGGATCACCGCACCGGTGGCCGGACGCATCTCAAGCGCCAACGTGACGCCGGGCAATCTGGTTGGCGTGGGCGATCCGGTCCTGTCGACCGTGGTCGCGAGCGACAAGGTCTATGTCTGGTTCGACGCCAGCGAGGCGAGCTACCTTCGCCTGCGTGCTGCAATCCGCGCGGGGGCGGCCGCACCCACCGTCGCGGTCGGCTTGGCCGACGAACAGGGGCACCCGCACAAGGGCACGGTCGATTTCGTCGACAACCGGCTCAACCCGGCCACGGGCAGCATCCGCGTGCGCGCAGTGCTGGACAACAAGGATGGCCACTTCACTCCCGGGCTGTCGGCACGTGTGCGACTGGCCAGCGGCGAGGCGGCGCCTGCCACTCTGGTGCCCGATCGCGCGATCGGCACCGACCAGACGCGAAAGGTGGTGATGGTGGTCGGCGCCAACAACATCGTCACTCCGCGCGAGGTAAAGCTCGGCGCGCTGGCCGATGGCATGCGTGTCGTGACCGGGCTGAAGGCTGGCGAACTGATCATCGTCGACGGCCTGCAGCGCGCGTTCCCGGGCGCGCCCGTCACCCCGACCGTGCTGAAGGTCGACGACAAGGGCATGCCGATCGTGCCGCCGCCGCAGCCTCCGGGCGGCGAGAAGAAGTAGACAGCGGAGCGACCGCATGGACATCTCGCGCTTCTTCATCGACCGTCCGCGCTTCGCGACGGTCCTGTCGATCTTCATCTTCCTGGTCGGCACGATATCGATTTTTCGCCTGCCCGTTTCCGAATACCCCGAAGTCGCGCCGCCGCAGATCGTGGTGAACGCGTCGTATCCGGGTGCCAACCCGCGCGTGATCAGCGAGACGGTGGCCACACCGCTGGAAGAGCAGATCAACGGCATCGAGAACCTGCTGTACTTCGACAGCCAGGCCACGGCCGACGGTCGGATGAGCCTCACGGTGACCTTCAAGGTCGGCACCGACCCCGAGGCCGCCGAAACGGCCGTTCAGAACCGCGTCAACCGGGCACTGCCACGGTTGCCCGAAACGGTACGCCAGATCGGGATCACGACTGAAAAGCAGGTCAGCAACCTCACGATGGTCGTGCACCTGCTGTCACCCGACAACAGCCGCGACGCGCTCTATCTGCGCAACTACGGCCAACTGCAGATCCGCGACGAATTGCTGCGCATCCCGGGCATGGGCAATGTGATCATGTTCGGTGCCGGCGACTACGCGATGCGCGTCTGGCTCGACCCGGCCAAGCTGGCGGCGCGCAACCTCACCGCCGCCGACGTGGTGGGCGCGCTGCGCGAGCAGAACGCGCAGGTCGCCGCCGGCGTCGTCGGCGCGCCGCCCGCCGCGCGCAACGTCGAGTTCCAGCTCGCGATCAACACGCAGGGGCGCATGACCACGGAGCAGGAGTTCGCCGACGTGATCGTGCGCTCCGAGCCGGCCAGCGGAGCGCTCGTTCGGGTCAAGGATATCGGCCGCGTCGAGCTGTCGTCGAACACGTACGCGCTGCGCAGCCTGCTCAACAACAAGGAAGCCGCCGCGATCGCGGTGTTCCAGGCGCCTGGCAGCAACGCGCTGGCGCTGTCGAACGACGTGCGGCGCGCGATGCAACGCCTCGCGCCGTCGTTCCCGCAGGGCGTGCAGTACTCGATCGTCTACGACCCGACGCGTTTCGTGCAGACCTCGATTGAGAAAGTGGTCGAGACTCTGATCGAGGCGGTGTTGCTGGTCGTGCTCGTGGTCATCTTGTTCCTGCAGACCTGGCGTGCGTCGATCATCCCCTTGCTGGCGGTGCCGGTGTCGATCGTGGGCACATTCGCCGCGCTGCTCGCACTGGGGTTCTCGATCAACACGCTGACGCTTTTCGGCCTCGTGCTGGCGATCGGCATCGTGGTCGACGACGCGATCGTCGTGGTCGAGAACGTCGAGCGCAACATCGAGCGCGGGCTGCCGCCGCACCGCGCGACGGTACAGGCGATGCGCGAGGTCAGCGGACCCATCGTCGCGATCGCGCTCGTGCTATGCGCTGTGTTCGTGCCATTGGCCTTCGTGCCCGGACTGTCGGGCCAGTTCTATCGCCAGTTCGCGGTGACGATCGCGATCTCCACCGTCATCTCGGCGTTCAACTCGCTCACGCTGTCACCGGCGCTGGCCTCCATCCTGCTGCGCCCGCACGACGCGCCGAAGGACCGTCTGACGCGCGCAATGGACGCGGTGTTCGGCCGCTTCTTCGGTTGGTTCAACAGGATGTTCCGCCGCAGCAGCCAGGCCTACGGCCGCGGCGTCACCGGCCTCCTCCAGCGCAAGGGCATCGCGCTCGGCGTCTACGGGCTGCTGATCGCCGCCACGCTGGTGCTGTTCGCGCGCGTGCCCGCGGGCTTCTTGCCCGCACCGGACAAGCAGTACCTGATCGGCATCGCACAGCTGCCCGCGGGCGCGTCGCTCGACCGCACCGAGGCGGTGATCCGCGAGATGAGCGACATCGCGCTCAAGGTGCCGGGCATCGTCGACTCGGTGGCTTTCCCGGGGCTGTCGATCGC
>JAOUIM010000521.1 GCA_029884035.1 Aquincola sp.
CCAGCTGGGGCCCGCCGAGATGGACCGCGCCGAGCGAGACGTTCGCCGAATGGAGGGCATCATCTGCTCGATGACGCCGGCCGAGCGGCGCAAGCCGGAGATGATCAAGGCAGCACGCAAGCGCCGCATCGCCGCCGGCGCCGGCGTCCAGGTCCAGGAAGTCAACCGGCTGCTCAATCAATTCGATCAGATGCGTGGCATGATGAAAAAGATGCAGGGCGGCGGGCTGGCCAAGATGATGCGCCGCCTTGGGGGCGCTGGAGGGCTCGGCGGTCCCGGAGGGTTTCGGGGTGTCTGACCGTCTCTGCGGGTTATCCTGCCGCCGCTTCGATGACCTTGGGGATGGCACCGAAGCGAATTTGGGCCTAACGTGCCGGCGTAAACCGGCCACGTCCGTCGGATAGCTGCAAGAGCCGCCATGTCACTTGGAACACTACTCATCGTCGGTGTCGCCCTGCTGCTCGGTGTCGTGGTCTGGTTGACCCTGCGTGCACGCGGGCAGGCCGATTCCGCGGGCGAGGCCGACAAGCGCAGCCGCGAGCAGATCGACACGGTTGCAGGCTGGCCTCCCGAGGTCACGCGGCTGCTGACCAGCGGCGAGCGCTCCGCGCGCGAGACACTTGCGAAGGCGCTGCCCGAGTGCTTCATCTTCGCCCAAGTCCCGCTGGCGCGCTTCATCAAGGTGCCGCGGCGCAATTCGTACGGCGAATGGCTCACGCGCGTGGGCCACCTGTGTGCCGACCTCGTGATCTGCGACCGCGCCTCCCTCGTCATCGGCGTGGTGTTGCTTCAGACAATGCGCGATAGCGAACGCTCGGCACGGCGCCGCGCCCGCATGACCCGTGTACTGAAGTCCGCGGGCGTCAAGGTCTTCGTCTGGCGCGAGGAGGCCATTCCGAGCCCCGAGCTGGCGCGCGACCAGATCATCCAGCGCACGGGCGCACCATCGGCAACCGCACCGGTCGACATCGTCGAGCCGGCGCCGCCGCGGCCCGACAGGGCCCAACCCGGTCGGATTCCTGTACCCGAGGTGCTCGCCGACAGTGCCGACGAGGGCCCGCGGCTCGAGCCTCCATCGTCGACCTGGTTCGACGATCTCGAGAGCGGCCGCGTGCCGCTCGAGCCGCCCCGACGCGCGCCGCCCTCGTCGGGCGGGCGCTGAGCGGGGTGCCGATCCTCAGGCGAGCAGCGCCTCGGCGAACTCGCGGGCGTCGAACGTCTCCAGATCGGCGAGTGTCTCGCCGACACCGATGAAGTAGACCGCGACGGGCCCACCAGGGCGCTCCCGGGCCCACAACGCGATCGCGGCGAGCACTCCGCCCTTGGCAGTTCCGTCCAGCTTGGTCACGACGAGCCCCGTGAGGGTGAGCGCCTCGTCGAAGGCCTTCACCTGCGCCAGCCCGTTCTGCCCGGTATTGCCGTCGACCACCAGTAGCACTTCATGCGGCGCGCCCGGTTGAGCCTTGGCGATCGTCCGCTTGATCTTCTTCAGTTCCTCCATCAGGTGCAACTGCGTCGGCAGCCGACCTGCCGTGTCGGCAATGACCACGTCGCAGCCGCGCGCCCGTCCCGCCGAGACCGCGTCGAATGTCACTGCCGCCGGGTCAGCTCCTTCCTGGCTCACGATCTCCACGCGGTTGCGATCCGCCCACACGGCCAGCTGCTCGCGCGCGGCCGCACGGAAAGTGTCGGCTGCGGCAAGCAGCACGCGCTGGCCGCCGTCGGCGAGATGGCGCGTGAGTTTGCCGATCGTCGTCGTCTTGCCCGCGCCATTGACACCAACGACCATCATCACCGTCGGCCCGTCGGGCTGCAGTTCAAGGGTGCGCTCCAGCGGCGCGAGCAGTTGGGCCAGCGCGTCGACGAGAAGGCCCTTGACGAGCATCGGCTCGGTGGCCTTGGCCTCCTTGACGCGCCGCTTGAGGTCGTCGAGCAGGTGAGCCGTGGCCACTGTTCCCGCATCGGCCATCAGCAAAGCCGCCTCGAGCTCCTCGTACAGCGCGTCGTCGATGCGCGCGCCGATGAATACTTGCGTAATGCCGCTGCTGGTCTTGCGCAAGCCGGCAGCGAGGCGCGAAAACCACCCCCGGCGGTCGGGCGCGGCTTCGGGCATCGGGGCCGACGCGGGCGATGCACCGGACGTGGCGGGCACGTCTACGGGCCGCTTGCGAAAGAAGCTGAACATCAATGACTCACAGGGTCGATGGCCCATGCCTAGAGCAGGACCGACCGGCAGGCCGCCGCTATAATTTCGCGCTCGGGCGCTTTAGCTCAGTCGGTTAGAGCGACGGAATCATAATCCGCAGGTCCGGGGTTCGAGTCCCTGAAGCGCCACCAATTGCAGGCCTGAACGCAATCGTCGCGCGTTCGGGCATTCTTCACCACAGCCGCTGGATCCACACCATGACCCGCTGTGCCCTCGCATTGATGGC
>JAOUIM010000112.1 GCA_029884035.1 Aquincola sp.
TCGGTGGTGCCGGTCTGCTCGAGCGTGGTGATCGGCATGCGGACGAGTTGCGCGAACGACGATTCGAGGTCGGGCACCTGCGTCACGCTGGTCAGTGCCGACTTGGCCGCGGTGGTGTGGCACTGGTAGCAGGTGTTCTCCAGCGCCGGGTTGCCGCCCTGGCGCGCCGCGAGCGGATTGCCCTGCGGCAGCGCGGCATCGGTGCCTTCGCGCGTCAGCCGCCGCGCCCCCTGCACCGTGTGGGTGTCGTGGCAGTTCAGGCAGGCCGCCTTCCACACCGGCAGCCCGGCAGGGAACTCGCGCAGCGTGGCGGCGCCGTCGCGGTAGGTCTCGTCGGCCACGTCGGGCCGTGCGTGCGCCGAGTTGGCCCACACCGCGATGTTCAGGCTCTTGTCGTGGCAGCCCAGGCAGATGATGTCGCTGGCCGCGTTGTGCGTGGCGCCGGGCGTGCTCTCCTGGAAGCGCTGCGCGCGCAGGAACTTGGCGTTGCCCTTGGTCGGGTCGAGCTCGCGCGTGTGCGGATCGTGGCACGTCGCGCACTGCACCTGGCCCTGGCCGTTGGCGCCGGTGGGCTCCAGCGGCAGCAGCGGCTTGATGCCCGGCGCGCGCACGCCCACCACGCTGCCGCTGCCCGCGGGCCAGCGCTGCTGCGCATCCACCGGCCGCAGTTCGCCGTCGCGCGTGGCCAGCGCGCTGTTGTAGGTCAGCGAGATCGGGTGGTCGTTGCGCAGGTCGGTGCCGAGGAAGCGCGTGAACCCGCTCGTCGTGCCCTCGCCCGCCGGCATCGTGCCGCCGGGCCCGGTGCCCTGCATCGGGATCGAGACGTTGGCGGTGCCGTTGAGCACGTTGACGTTGCCGATCGCCAGCGTGCCGTCGTGGCACGACAGGCACAGCTTGGAGCTGCCGCCCGGGGTGGCATTGAGGCCGTCGAGGATCGACTGCGCATCGAGCGAACTCGAGGTATACGGCGTGTAGGTCGCGCCGTCGGGCACGCGGCGGTTCCACAGCGGGCCGCGCAGCGCAGTGCCCGCTGCATCGGCCTGCGTCGCGCCGTGCGGCGTGTGGCAGAACACACAGACCTCGGTGGTGGCGCCGGCCTGCGCACGGGTGGTGCCCGGGCCGAGCGCCGACAAGTTGTGCTTGGTGTTGCGCACGTCGGAGACGCGCTGGGCGTCGGCGGCGGGCATGGCGAGGAGCAATGCGGCCCCAATCAGCAGCGTTTGGATCGCGCGTGCGGTGCTCATGCGGCTGCGCCCCTTAGCGCGTCGCGGCGGGTGGTGCCCGGGGCGGGCTCATGCTGGGGCGGTCGGCTACGCCGACTCCGCTGTGGTGCTCGCGTTTGGGTCGTGCCGCACAACTCGCTTCGTGATCTGACTTGCCGCACCCTGTCTGAACGTGGCGAGCACAGCGAGCGAAGTGAGTCGTGCGGCAGGCCAGGAACCCGAGCATCGCAGGGCACCCTTCGCGCAGCGAAGGGCAAGCCTTCTGAGCCCTGGCACCGTACCGCCCTCGGGCCCCACGCTGACCTAAGCAAAGAGGAAGGCCACCTCACCTCACCCACCCCCGAGAAACTGGAACAGCACCACGCGGCCGTTGAACATGTCGGCCACGTGCACGCGGTTCTTGCCATCGACCCACACGCCGGCAGGTAGGTAGAAGCGGCCGGTGGCCTTGCCGGTGCCGCCGATGGGCATCAGGAACTCGCCCTTGGGCGAGTAGACGAGCAGGCTGTCGTAGAACGACTCGATGACATAGACGTTGCCCTCGGCATCGACGCTCACGCCCTTGGGCCGCACGAGCTGTCCCAGCGCCAGGCCGCGTGAGCCGAACTGGCGCACGAAGCTGCCGTCGGAGGCGCGCAGCACCTGCACCCGGTTGTTCAGCGTGTCGGTGACGTAGAGCTCGCCGCCGGCCAGCGCCAGGTGGCTCGGATAGTTGAACTCGCCGGGCTCGGTGCCGCGGCGCCCGATCGTCGACAGCAGCGCTCCGGCGTCGTCGAACACCTTGATGTCGTGGCCGTAGGTGTCGGCGACGAACAGCCGTCCGCTCGCCGCATCACGCGCGACGCCGGTGGGCCGGGTGAGCCGGCCCGCGCCGATCGTGCTTCGCGGCGCACCCTGTGCATCGAGCACGAAGACCGCGCCGAGTTCGGCGTCGCTGACGAACACGCGCCCCGGCGCCACGGCCACGCCGGCGGGCGCGACGAATCGGCGTTGCGCGTCGGCCTGCTCCCAGAGCAGCAACTCGCCCGCTGTCTCGTCGAACACGAACACGGCCTGCCGGCTCACGTCGGCCACGTACAGGCGACCGCGGTCGTCACCGATCAGCGCGCTCGGCCGCTGCAGCACGAGCGGCGCCATGGCCTGCTCGTCGAGGCCGGCGATCCAGCGGCCCAGCCGCGCGAGCGCAGGGCGCTCAACGCCATCGGGACGAAAGTTCGGTTCGCCCACCAGAGTGCCGGTGTACAGGAAGCGCGGCACCTCAGGCGCGGCGGGCCACAGCAGCTTCTGCCCTTCGGGCGCGTCGTCCATGCCGAAGTGCAGCCGGCCGCGCACCGGCTCGACCGACGCGCAGGCCGCGAGTGCGAGCCCGACGCCGGCGATCAGCCACCGGATGCCGGCGCGCCTCACGACCACGCCCCGGGTGCCACGAGGAACAGCGCAACCTGGCCCAGCAGCGGGTCCGACAAGGCGAGCACGCGCTCGTCGAGCGCAATGCCGCCGATGCGCTGCAGGCCGAGCGTGGCCGCCTCGAAGCGGTGTGTCGCCGCGCCTTCACGCAGCACGACGAGCGTGCGCTGGGCATTGTCGACGACGAAGATGCGGCCTTCACGATCGGCAGCCAGTGCGCTGGGCTGCACGAGCTCGCCGCGGCCGAGCGTGGCCAGCACGCGGCCGTCGCGTGCGACGCGGTGCACGACGGCGGCGAGGCGGTCGAGCACGATCAGGTCGTCGCCGGCCAGCGTGATTGCATCGACGCCGCTGACGCGCCGCCCGGCGCCGCCGTCGGCGACCTTCGGGGCGACCAGCACGCCTGCGCCCGAGGCGCTGCGCTGCTCGCTCCATTGCGCGCCCATGCCGTCGGCCACCAGCAGCGTGGCGCCGCCGTCGGCCAGTGCCAGCGCTGCCGGCGACGGCAGCGCGGTGTCGACGCGGAAGGTCTGCAGCAGCCGGCCATCGCGCGCGAAGCGCAACACCTGCCGCGCACCGGCGTCGAGCACCCACGCCGACAGGTCGAACCCCAGTGCGAGCGCAGTGGACGGCGTGACGGGGACCCCGGCGATGCCGCTCGCGTGGTTGAACGCGGGGTCGATGCGCCACAAGCGCCCCTGCCCTGCATCGGCCACGAGCAGGTCGGGCCCGCGCAGCGCGATCGCCATCGGCGCGACGAGCTTGATGAACACGCCCGTGCCCGGGCGCAGCAGCTGGCCCGGCTGCGGTGGCGGCGTGAGAAACCCGCCCGTGACCACGCGCCAGCTCGTGAGCGGGCCGCGCGGCGCGGCTTCAGCCGCAGTGGCGGCGGTCTGGCCCGCACACCCCGCGAACGGAGCCACCGCCGCGCCGGCCACGCTGAAGCACAAGGTGCGGCGTCGCATCGCGATGGCCTACCAGCGCCCCGGCCCGGAGGTCTGCGCGCCCCCGACGATGCCTGGCTTGAGGCCCGGCTTGCCCGAGTGGCACAGGTCGCAGCGGTCGCCGCCCCATGCGACACGATCGTTGTGGCACATGCCGCAGAACTTGCCCTCGACGATCTCGCTCATCAGCACGTCGTTGGCGCCGGCGCGCATCTTGAAGCCCAGTTCGTGGTGGCAGACCTTGCAGCGGAAGCGGATGCGGTGGAACCAGTGCGGAAAGATCACCGGCCGTACGCCTGCCGCGCTCGAGCGTTTGTCGATCACCACGTCGCCGTACTCGGCCATCGGCGCCGGCGCGACGGCCGCCAGCGCGAGCAGCAGCGCGATGTGTTTCATCGGCGGCCTCATCGCGGCGGCGGCGCGGCGCGCAGAAGCGACGCGTTGGGCACGCTGTGGCAGCGGTTGCACTCGGTCAGAGGGAAGGCCACCGCGCCGTGGCACACGCCGCATTGTTCGCCGTTGAGGATGGCCATCATGCTCAAGCGGTTGGCGCCCGCCTTCGACTTGAACAGGTGCTCGTGGCAGTTCGAGCAGTCCAGCCACAGCGTGTGCGGCCGATGCGGGAACTTCACCGCCGGCAGCGAGCCGTACTTGGCGACGATGATGTCGTCGTCGCGCACACGCACTTCGGTCTCCGGCAGGATGTTGGTGCGCGGATTGATCGCACCGGACTCGAGCGCCGCGACCCAGCGGACCATGTTGCCCGCGGTGTCGCGTGGCAACGGCGCCAGCGCCTCGGCGGGCTGCTGCAGCAGCGCGATCGCCGGGTTCTTCGGGTCGTGGATGCCGTCCTGCTCCAGCCGCTGCCACAGCGAGGTGGCGGCCCAGGCGAGCCCGGCCAGCAGGCACGCCGCAGCAGCAAGACAGCGGACGCCGCGGATCCGGCTCCGCCGGTCCATGGGTGCTCGGCCGGTCCAAGCCCGCACTGCGGGCTTGGAGCCGCCAGCCTCGCCTCCCTTGGCGGGGAGCGGCGAAGCCGCTTCGGGGGTGGACCATTTCATCCGGGGATGTAGATGCCGCCGGCACGGATCACGCGCACCAGCTCGCGCGTCGAGTCCTCGAGCGACCTGATGGCCGCGTCGTGCTCGCCGCGCTGCGCCTGCGCCTCGGCATCGCGGCGCAGCAGCACCGCGCGCTCGAGCAGCGGCTTGACCATCGGGCCGACGTCGCGGCGCTCGCCCAGCACCAGGTCGACCATCATGCGGTGGGTGTCGTTGCGGTCGATCTCGTAGGCGTACTCCTCGCGCTTGCTGGAAAAAGTCAGCGAGCGCACCAGCGTGTCGCCGCGGCGCATCTGCTCGATCGATACGCGCGCGCTCAGGTAGGCGCGGTCGAGCAGCGGCCGCGCCTGCGCGACCTGGCCGGCGGCGGCCAGCTTTTCGGCCTGGGCGATCGACTGCTCGATGCGCAAGGTGGCCTCGCGTGCCTCCGGCTGGTTGCCCTTCTCGGCGGTGATGCGCTGCTGCGCCGTGAGCAACGCGCGCGCGCTGTCCATGCGCGCGTCGAAGTCGCGCCGCTCCTTTTCGCCCACCACCTGTTCGGGCTTGGCCAGGCGCACACCGTCCATCATCTCGTTGGTGGCCTGTTCGAGCAGGCGCGAGGCGGCCGTCTCGTCGCCGGCCTTGAACGCCGCGGCCGCCTCGCGGTGGATCAGCCGCGCGTTGTCGCGCTTCTCACGCGCCAGGGCCACCCCGCTGGACTCGATCTGGCGCGCCGCCGACGACGATTCGATCAAGGTGGCCACCGACTTCAGGCGGCGCTCGACCTGGGCTCGGTCCTGCGCCTGCGCGAGCGACGCGGCGACGACCAGAGCGCAGCACGCCAAGAGCAGTCGATGCTTCATGGATTGCTCCCGCTGTCGTTGGTTAGGCTGACCCCCGCGGCGGCCAATGCGCGCTGCAGGTACATCGAGGCGACGCGCAGCAGGTCGAGCGCGGGCTCGGTCTCGCCCGCCTCGTGCCGGCTCTGCGCCTGCGCGGCCAAGGCCTGGCTGCTGTGCTGGTAGCGCTCGACCAGCGCGCGGGTGTCCTCGCGCGGCGTCATCTCGTGAAGCGCCAGCGGCACCAGATCCGCGAGCATCGCGTGCCGCGCCCGCTCGAGGCGCCATGCCTCCGCGGGTGTCGCGGCCCGCTCGGTGTAGTCGAGTTCGCGCGCACCGATGGCGCGCTGCATGCCGGCGAGCACGCGCTGCTCGATCGTGGCCAGCAAGCGCAGGCTGTCGTCGTAGCGCTGCTCTTCGCCGAGCCGTCGTGCATGGGCGAGCTGTCCGGTCGCGTCGAGCCAGCCGTCGTCGATCCGCCCTGCCGCCACCGCGCGCTCGCGCCAGGCCTCGAGCAGCCGTTCGAGGGCAGCCACCTGTTGCTCGTGCCTCGCTCGCAGGGCGTGCTGCTTCGACGGCTGGTCGGGCGCCAGGCGCCGCGCCTGGCCGAGATGCTGCAGCGCCTCGTCGGCGATCCGCCGCGCGCGCACATAGTCGCCGGCCAGGAGCGCCTCGCCGGCGGCTGACAGATGCACACGGCCTTCATCCAGGTGCGAGATCGCGACCGGGTTGCCGCTGGCCAGGATGCGATGCGTCGTCGACGCGTCGGTGATCAGGCGCTCGGCCAGGCGGACGCGCTGCTCGGCTTGCTGTCGCGCCATGGCGTCGTCGGCGCCGGCATGTGCACCGCACAGCCCGAGGACCAGGGCTGCTGCGCGCAAGGGTTGGACGGCACGCCTCATCACTTGGTCGCCGCCACGGAGGTGGGCAAGGCCTTCTTGCGCGAATGGCACAAGCGGCACTCCGACACCGGGAACGCGACCTTGCCGTGGCACACGCCGCACTTCTGGCCGAGCAGGATCGAGGCCATGCTGATCTGGTTGGCACCCTTCTGCGGCACGAAGATCGCCGGATGGCAGTTCGCGCAGTCGAGCCACTCGGTGTGCTGCTTGTGCGGGTAGACCACGTCGGGCATCGAGCCCTTGACCTCCCGCACGATGTTCAGGTCCATCACGATCGCCGCTGCGGCAGGGTCGTTGCGGTCCCAGCGCGGATTGATCGACTTCTCCTCGACGGCCTTGA
Organism: Aquincola sp.; assembly: GCA_029884035.1. Classification (GTDB taxonomy): domain Bacteria; phylum Pseudomonadota; class Gammaproteobacteria; order Burkholderiales; family Burkholderiaceae_C; genus CADEEN01. Next base: position 6,696 of record JAOUIM010000112.1, read on the forward strand.
CCCAGTCGACATGGTTGCCACCATTGCTGGGCGGCAACTTGCCGAACGCCCTTGCCGGCGGCTGGAGTTCGGTGATCGCCGGGTTGTCGGGGTCGTGGATGCCCGACTCGGCCGCCGGGCGCTGGATGTTGCCGCGCGGCTTGAGCAGGCGATTGAAGGCATTGACCTCGGCGCTCGGCGCCATCGCGGGTGCCGGCGATAGCGGCGCGATGGCCACGGCACTCGCCGCTGGCGGCGCAGCGGCCGGCGCCGGTGATTGCACGGCAGCAGGCGCTGCCGTTGCCGCCGCGGCGGCCGGCGCTGCCACCTTTGCTGCCGATGTCGGCGCGGGCTTGGCGGCGGGCGGCCCGGCGGCGGCCCGCGACGGCAGCGCTGCGCCGGCCATGAATTCGATGACCGCACGCAACTGCGCCTCCGACAGATCCGGGCGACCGCCGCGCGGCGGCATGCCCTTGGGTGTCCCCGCGATCGCGCTCCTGACCAGCGCGTCGATGCCGTTCCTGGCGCGCGGCGTCCATGCGGCCACGTCGCCCGGCTTGGGCGCGCCGAGCACCCCGGCGACATGGCAGCCAGCGCAGGTGCTGTCGAAGATCGCCTTGGCCGCGGCGCGGTCCTGTGCGACGACCGATGTGGCGCCGGTCAGCACGCCGAACACGAGCAGCAAAGTGAGGCGGCGGCTCATTTGGCGCTCCCGGTGGTCGCCGGCGACGAGGCCGCCGCCGGCGCGCGCGCCGCCGCCTGCGCGGCGCCCGCGGCGAGTTTCTGCAAGGTGCTCTCGTGGACGAGCGTCGGCGTCTTCGGCTTGCCGGCATGGCAGAGGTCGCAGTTCTCGACCGACCAGGCAAGCTTGCCGTCATGACAGGCGCCGCAGAACTGGCCGTCGATGATCTTGAGCATGTCGATCTTGTTGCCGCCCGCCTTGAACTGGAACCCGAGATCGCCGTGGCACACCTTGCAGCGGAAGCGCACGCGATGGAACCAGTGCGGGAACACCACCGGGCGCATCCCGGCGGCGTCGGAGTAGTTGTTGATCACCACGTCGCCGTACTCGGCCGACACGGGTGGCACGGTCAGGCCCAGCAGGCAGGCGGCCAGGCCGAGGACGCGGGACGGCTTCACTTCGGTGTGCTCCTCGCTTCAGAAGCGACGCTGCACGCGGGCGAACAGCGATGCGATGTTGCGGTCGTCGGCGCGTGCGACGCGGGCCGACAGCCTTGCATCGAGCCGGCCGATCATGTAGTCCAGACGCGCCTCGAGCGAGTGGCTGACGAATTGCAGCGGCGCATCGATGTCGCCCGCCGAGCGCCGCTGCAGTTGTTGCGAGCTGATGCTGGCGAGCACCTGCAGCCGCAGCCCCGGCACGCCGAACACGCGCTGCTGCTCGGCGCTGAGCGAGCCGCTGGCGAAGGTCTGCCACTCGCCGCCGCGGGTCAGGGTCGCCCCGACGATGGGATCGTCCTGCGTCAGGGTGCTGCGCGAGGCCTGCAGCGTCAGGCTGCCCGACCATGACGACAGGCGCGACAACTGCGTGCGCTGGCTCCACTGCAGATTCACCAGCTGGAAGCTGACGCGCTCGTCCGACCAGCTGCGCGAGTCGCTGACCGAGGCGCTGGCAAAACGCTGTTGCGCGGTGCTGGCGCTGCCCTGCCAGGTCAGGCCGAGGCTGTGCACCAGCGTGCGGGTGCTTGTGCGACCGGCCACGTTGCGCTCGGCCGCGGCGCCAACGCTCTGCGCGGCCACGAGCGAAACGACATCGCCGCCCTCGCGCTGGAAGTCGCGCAATACGCTGTGGCCGAACTGCGCGGCAGCGAAGTCCTGTGTGCTGTCGGCGCTGCTGCCTCGCGTCACGCCCGCACTGAGTGCCAGCGTGGGCAGGTAGCGCCATGCACCGAACGTGACGCTGCGCGGCGCCCAGTTCGCCGAGCCGTTGAGCGAGGCACTGCGCACCGCCGTGCCCTCGCCGGCGTCGAACTGGTTGACCGACACGGCGCCGGCGGCGCGCCACGCCGGCGTCAGCTCGGTCGACAGCCCCAGGGTCGCCGCCAGCGCTGCCAGGCGTGCGCTGTCCGACGCACCGATCACGCGCGACTCGACCCAGCGCGCGCTGCCCACGACCATGGTCGAAGGCGAAACGGCGAACGGCAGGTCGCCGTCGCGCGGTCGCCAGGTCAGCAGGCTCGACAGTTGCCGGATCTCGCTGCCGAATTCGGTGTCGATGAGATCGCTGCGCTGGCGAGCCCTCAGGTCCTGCCAACTGGCCATCGACTCGACGCTCAATAGCGGCGACGGGTTGTAGCCGTGACGCGCAGTCAGGCGTGAGATCCGTGTCTGCGCGCTGTCGTCGCCGCGCTGGTTGTCGGACCAATTCAGCCCCAGTTCGACGCGGTGCGGCCCGTGCAGTTGAAGGGCGTTGGCGTCGACCGTGACCAGCGTGTCGCTGTCGTGCCGCGACTCGGCCAGCAGCCGACTCGCGTCGATCTGCAGCTGATAGTGGTCGTTGCTGCTCTCGGGCCGGTACGTTTGCAGCGCGGTCAGCCGCCGCGTGCGGTAGTCGGTGCCCAGCATGTCGCCAGCGGTGCGGGTGTCGGAAGCCTCGGCGCGCAGCGAGAACGGGAATCGGCTCGCCGGGAACACCAGCACTTCGGCACGGCCGGTGACGGAGTTGCCCGAGCCGCTGCCGGGGTTGCCGCCCGACTGGTGACTGGTGTCCGTCGCGGCGATCAGCCCCGCGCCCAGACGCACCTGCATGAACCAAGGTTGCCA
>JAOUIM010000522.1 GCA_029884035.1 Aquincola sp.
GTTCCAGTCGTTCTCGCAGGCCGATGCGTCGACCACGCGCAAGTACGGCGGCACGGGCCTCGGGCTGGCGATCAGCAGGCGGCTGGCCGAGCTGATGGGCGGGCGCATGTGGGTCGAGAGCGCCGGCCTGGGGCAGGGGTCGACGTTCTTCTTCACGGTCGATGCCCCCGTGGCCGAGTTGCCCGCCGAGAAGCGTCGCGACTACATCGGAAGCCAGCCCGAGCTCACCGGCCGGCGCATGCTGATCGTCGACGACAACGCCACCAACCGGCGCGTGCTCGGCCTGCAGAGCGCGAAATGGGGCATGCTGCCGAAGGACACCGAGTCACCCAACGAGGCGTTGCGCTGGGTCGAGCAGGGCGAGCCCTTTGACCTGGCAATCCTGGACATGCACATGCCCGAGATGGACGGCCTGTCGCTGGCGCAGCGCATCCACGCGGTGCGGCCCGCGCTGCCGCTGGTGCTGTTCACCTCGCTCGGCCGGCGCGAGGTGGGCGACACCGAGGGTCTGTTCAAGGCGTATCTGGCCAAGCCGGTGCGCCAGTCGCAGCTGTTCGACACGCTGGCCAACCTGTTCGCGCACGACGTCGTGCCCAAGGCCCAGGCGAGTGCCAAGCCGAGCATGGACGCCGAGATGGCCGCGCGCCACCCGCTGCGCATCCTGCTGGCCGAGGACAACGTGGTGAACCAGAAGCTCGCGTTGCGCCTGCTGCAGCAGATGGGCTACCGTGCCGACCTGGCGTCCAATGGCATCGAGGCGGTGGAGAGCGTCGAGCGCCAGACCTACGACGTGGTCCTGATGGACGTTCAGATGCCCGAAATGGATGGGCTCGAGGCATCGCGCCGCATCGTGGCCAAGGGACCGCAGCGCCCGCGCATCGTGGCGATGACGGCCAACGCGATGCAGGGTGACCGAGAAATGTGCCTGGCCGCGGGCATGGACGACTACATCACCAAGCCGATCCGTGTCGATCAGCTGGTGCAGGCGCTGTACCAGGCGCAACCAAGGGACGGGTCCTGACCATGAGTGCTGCCGTGATCGACACCACCATCTTCGCCGAGTTGCAGGAGGCCGCCGGCACCGAGTTCGTTGCCGAGCTGGTGGGCACCTTCCTCGAAGAAGCGCCGGGCATGCTGGCCGAGCTGCGCAGTGCGCGCGCCGCGGGCGACGGCGAGCGGTTTCGGCGCGCGGCGCATTCGCTCAAGTCCAACAGCCACACTTTCGGCGCGAAGACGCTCGGCGCGCTGGCGCGTGACCTCGAGGTGCGCGGGCTTGCCGCCGACACGGCGCAGGACTCAGTCGCGCTGGATGCGCTCGAGGCGGCCTACAAGGAGGTCGCGGCAGCGCTCGAGGAGCTGGGTCATGGCTAACGCGCCCGCCCGGCTGCTGGTGGCGGACGACAACAAGGTCAACCGCCTGCTGCTGCAGCGCAGCCTGCAGTTGCAGGGGCACCAGGTGTTCTTGGCCGAGAACGGGCGCGTCGCGCTGGAGATGCTCGCGAGAGAGCCGTTCGACCTGCTGCTGCTGGACATCGCGATGCCCGAGATGGACGGATTCCAGGTGCTCGAACACCTCGCCGGCGACCTGCGGTTGCGCGACCTGCCGGTCATCGTGACCTCGGCAGTCGAGGGCATGGACAGCGTGGTGCGCTGCATCGAGTGCGGCGCCGAGGACTACCTGACCAAACCGGTGAACCCGGTGTTGCTCAAGGCGCGGATCGGTGCGAGCCTCGAGAAGAAGCGCCTGCGCGACCAGCAGAAGGAATTGGTGCGCCGCTTTGCCACGCGCGAGGTGGCCGAGGACCTCGACGCCTCGGGCTTCGCGCTCGGGGGCCACCGCGTCGACGCCACGGTGATGTTCTCCGACATCCGCGGCTTCACCGCGATGTCGGAGCAGCTGCCGCCGGAAGAGACGATCGAGCTGCTGAACACCTACTACACGTTGATGTTCGACGCGATCACGGGGCAGGGCGGCGTGGTCAACCAGATGATCGGCGATGGTCTGATGGCGATCTTCGGCGCGCCGCTGCCATTGGTAGACCCCTGCGCCAGCGCGGTGCGTGCGGCGCAGGAGATGCTCGAGATGGTGGCGTTGTTCAACCGCGAGCCCGATCGCGCCGGCAAGCCGCCGATCGCGATCGGCGTCGGCATCGCCTCGGGCTCGGTGATCGCCGGCTATACAGGCACCGAACAGCGTGCCACCTACACCTGCGTCGGCGATGCGGTCAACCTCGCGGCGCGGCTGGAGGCGCACACCAAGGTGGCAAGCCGCTCGCTCCTGATCGACGGTGCCACCCGCGGTGCGCTCGGCGACGCGTACGTGGCCGAGCCGCTCGGGGCGATGGTCTTCAAGGGCAAGAGCACGGCGGTCGACGTGTTCGCGGTGGGCGCCTGAGCGCTGGGGCAAGGCCCGCGA
>JAOUIM010000523.1 GCA_029884035.1 Aquincola sp.
AGGCGTCTCGCTCAGGATGCCGGTGCCGCCGTGTCGCACCAGGCGATCGACCGCGGCGCCGAGCGCCGGGTTGGCGCTGATGCCCGAATAACCGTCGCTGCCGCCGCATTGCAGGCCGACCGTGATGTGGCTGGCCGGCACGGGCTGGCGTTTCACTCGGTTCGCCTCGGGCAGCAGCTGCTTGATCAGCTCGACGCCGCGCGCCACGGTTTTCGCCGTGCCGCCGGTGTCCTGGATGTTGAAGGTGATCATGCGCGCACCTTCCTGCAGGCCTTCCTGCGCGACCAGACCCTGGATCTGGTTCGTCTCGCAGCCCAGGCCGACGACGAGAACGGCGTGGAAGTTGGGATGCTTCGCATAGCCGCCCAACGTGCGCCGCAGTACGCGCAGCTCCTCGCCTTCGCTGTCGGTGGCGCAGCCCATGCCATGCGTCAGCGCGACGACGCCATCGACATTCGGGAACGGTGCCAGCATCTCGGGGTGGATGTCGCGCCGGAACCGGTCGGCAATCGCGCGCGCCGCGGTGGCCGAGCAGTTGACGCTGGTCAGCACACCGATGTAGTTGCGCGTCGCGATGCGGCCGTCGGGCCGCACGATGCCGTCGAAAGCAGCCGGCGTCGTGACGTAGTCCGTCGGCACGACGGCGGAGCCGAAGGCGTGCTCGCGCGCGAACTCCGCATAGGCAAGGTTGTGCGTGTGCACATGCTGGCCGGGCGCGATCGGCTGTGTCGCGTGGCCGATCACCTGGTCATACCTGCGCACTGCGCCACCGGCCGCGATGCCGCGCGTGGCGACCTTGTGCCCCGGTGGCACGAGGCCGGCCACCGTGACGCCTTCGCCGGGCAGCACGGTGCCGCCCAGCAGTTGCGTGCGGGCGATGACGACGTTGTCGTTGGGGTGGATGCGGATGACGGGGGAACTCATCGTGACTCCGGCGTTCACTGCAGGCGGCGTCGATCGATCGTGCGCCGCTCGATCTCGTCCCATCGCCACTCGATGCCCAGCCCCGGTGCGGCGGGCGCCAGCGCGCGGCCCTCTTCGATCGTCAGCCGGCTCGACGCCACGGCATCGAGCTGCGGGATGTACTCGACCCATTTCGCTGCTGACGTCGCCGCGGTCAGGCTGACATGCAACTCCATCAGGAAATGCGGCGCGACCATCAGGTTGTGGCATTCGGCCATGTGCGCGATCTTGAGCCATGGCGTGATGCCGCCGATTCGCGCCACATCTGCCTGCACGATCGAACAGGCGCCCTGCTGGATGTAGGCCGCGAACTGCCCCTGCGAGTAGAGAGACTCGCCCACGGCGATCGGAACCGCGCTCGCGGCGGCGAGCCGCGCGTGGCCCGCCAAGTCGTCGGCCGGCAGCGGCTCCTCGAACCAGGCGATGCCGAGGTCGCCATAGGCATCGGCGCGGCGCAAGGCTTCCGACAACGTGAAGCATTGGTTGGCATCAACCATGATCTCGAAGCCGGCGCCTACCGCGTCGCGTACCGCGCGCAGGCGCGCCACGTCGTCGGCCACTCGCGGCAGGCCGACCTTGATCTTGGCGCCTTGGAAGCCGGCCTCCTGGGCCGCGACGGTCTCGCGCACGATGGCTTCGGTGGCGAGGTGCAGCCAACCGCCTTCGGTGGTGTAGACGGGGGTGCGCGGGTGCGCGCCGCCGGCCGCCTTCCACAGCGGCTGATCGTCTCGCTTGCAGCGCCAGTCCCACAGTGCGGTGTCGATCGCGGCCAGAGCGAGACTGGTGATCGCGCCGACGCTGGTTGCGTGGGTCGTGAACAAGAGGTCGCGCCAGATCGCCTCGATGCAGGCGGGGTCGCGGCCGATCAGTCGCGGCGCCAGATGGTCGGCGACCAGCGCCACCACCGACGAGCCGCCAGTGCCGATCGTGTAGCTGTAGCCCACGCCCTCGCTGCCGTCGTCGCAGCGCAGGCGCACCATCGGCGTTTCCTGCACGACGAAGCTCTGGATCGCGTCGCTGCGCGGCACGGGGGGCGGCAGGTCGATGCGCCAGACATCGACCGCAACGATTCGGGTCATGCGCCGCCACCGAGCCGCGCCCCGGCGGCGCACGCCGCCGGGGCGCGTCGCGAACGCAAGCAAGCCAGGCGGTCCACTACAGGCCCATCAGCCGCGGCAGCCACATCCCGATCTGCGGCACATACGTCAGGATGAACAGGCTAGCCAGCAACGGGATCAGCCACGGCAGGATGGCCATCGTCGTGCGTTCGACGGAGAGCTTGGCGACGCGCGCGAGCACGAACAGCACCATGCCCATCGGCGGATGCATCAGGCCGATCATCAGGTTGAGCACCATCACGAGGCCGAAGTGCACCGGGTCGACGCCGAGATGGGTCGCGATCGGCAGCAGCAGCGGCACCAGGATCGTGATCGCGGCCGTGGGCTC
>JAOUIM010000113.1 GCA_029884035.1 Aquincola sp.
TGAACCTCTATTACGGCACCGAGGTCGCGATGGACGGCGGCGACGACCCGGAGATGCGCGGCCCGATGCGCTGGGATCGGGTGGCGGCCAACCACCCCGACCTCGCATGGACGAAGCAGCTCGTCTCGCTGCGCAAGGCTCATCGCGCGCTGCGCGTCGGTGACTTCCGCACCGCCGAAGCCAGCGGCAACGTAGTTGCCTTCGAGCGCCACACCGACCGCGCCGGCGACACAGTGGTGGTGCTCGTCAATCCCGCGACCACCGAGACCCGCACCACCGTGCTGCTGGCCAATTCCAAGCTGATGGACGGCGACAATCTGATCGACCAGTTGAGCGGACAGGTCTACAAGTTCCAGGGTTCGATGATCGAGACCACGTTGCCACCCCAGACCGCGCTGATCCTCAAGCCGCGCACCACCACGCCGGAGGGCTACAGCAACTACAAGAGAGTGCAGTGATCCGCCCCCCTCGCGGCGGCGTCGCGCTCGCTCTGGCGCTTGCGGCTGGCGCAGCACACGCCCAAAGCTGCACACCCGATCCACTGGGCGGGCGCAGCCTGTACCTGCGTGGAAGCTTCAACAGCTGGAATGCGACCGATGCGCAGCGCTTCACCTGGGCCTGCGACCGCTATGTGCTCGTCACACGGCTGGGGGCCGGCGAGCACGCCTTCAAGGTGGCCGACGAGGGCTGGAGCGCCGATGCGGACTTCGGCGCCGATCCCACCGATGAACGGCGCATCGCGCCCAAAAGCCGCGGCGGCCGCGAGATCAGGCGCCGCTTCGTTGGCACCACCCCGCACCGATTCACCTTGACCATGAGCGACACCCGACCACGGGCCTTGGAGGTGGAAGCCTGCCCGCTCGACGCGCCCCCGCTGGGCGCCACCCTGCTGTACCTGCGCGGCACGATGAACAACTGGGGCGCGCTCGACGGCTTCGCGTTCCAGTTCAGTTGTGACGCCTACTACCTCAACATCGATCTCGCCGGCCGCCACGAGTTCAAGATCGCCGACGCCGGGTGGCAGAGTGCCACCAGCTACGGTGCCGGCCCCGGTACCCAGCTCAAGGAAGGTGGGGCAGCGATCGAGCGCTGGTTCAACGGCGAGCACACGATGCGACTGACGTGGGTGAGCGGGCGGCCCGAACTGTCCGTCGGGCCCAGGACGTTCGCCGATCCGACCGCGACACCGGTGGCCGATCCGGTGGCGCGCAGCCTGGCCTTCGATTCGCGCGCCCCCGAACACAAGGCACCGTTCGGCGCAGTGGTGGCGGGCACCCCGATCGCGTTCGCGGTCGATGCGCTGCCCGGTGTCGAGGCAATGACGCTGGTCGTCGAGCGCCGGCGACTCGAAGGCAACCAGGAGGTCCTCGACTACACCGAGGTCGCGCGCGTGCCGATGCGCAAGGCCCGTGAAGGCGAGCGCGAGCGCTGGCGTGCCAGTCACCGGTTCGCCGACATCGGCGTGTACGGCTACTGGTTCGAGGCTCGCATTGGCGACAAACGCTATGCGTACCAGAACAACCGCCGCGCGGTCCACTGGACGCGCGAGAAGGGCAGCGGCGGCGCCGGCGAGGTGGGCGAGTTGCCCGCCGCGAGGAGTGCGATCCGGCGGTTTCGCCAGACGGTGTACAGCACCGACTTCAGGGTTCCGGACTGGGCGCCCGACATCGTCTACTACCACGTCTTTCCCGAGCGCTTTCGCAACGGCGACAAGCGCAACGATCCTCGACCTGGCCGCGACAAATACCAGAACCACGCGGTCGAGCTGCACGCGAAGTGGACCGAGAAGCCGTTCCGCCCTGGCAGTGGCGACGGCTCGGACGGCATCTACAACAACGACTTCTTCGGCGGCGACCTGGCGGGCATCGTCGAGAAGCTCGACTACATCCGCGACCTCGGCGCCAATACGATCTACATGACGCCAGTGTTCAAGGCGGCCTCGAACCACAAGTACGACACGGCCGACTACCGCGAGGTCGACCCTGCCTTCGGCACCGAAGCCGACTTCGAGCGCCTGATGCGCGAGGCCGCTCGGCGCGGCATCCGCGTGATCATCGACACGAGCCTCAATCATGTCGGCAGTGACTCGGTCTACTTCGATCGCTTCGGCAACCACCACGCCCAAGGCGCGTTCGAGGGCGGCCGCATCAATGCCGCATCGCCGTACTTCTCCTGGTTCAGCTTCGACGCCACGCAGCGCGATCCCGACAAGCAATACAAGGGCTGGGTCGGCATCAACGACCTGCCCGAGCTGAACAAGGCGAGCCCCGAGTTACGGCGCTTTGCCTACAAGGACAGCGACTCGGTGATGAAGCGGTGGCTCGACCGCGGCGCCGCCGGCTGGCGCATGGACGTCGCGCCCTGGGTTCCCGACGACTTCTGGCGCGAGTGGCGCGCCGAGATCAAACGCCACAAGCCCGACGCGCTGACCGTGGCCGAGACCTGGTTCGATGCGAGCAAGTACTTCCTCGGCGACATGTTCGACTCGACGATGAACTACATCTTCCGCAATGCGGTGCTCGAGTACGCGGCGGGCGGCGACGCGGCATCGCTGGTCGCCAATCTGGAGCTGATGCGCGAAGCCTATCCGCCGCAGGCGCACAGCGCGTTGATGAACCTGCTGTCCACGCACGACGCAGCGCGCGCGCTGCACCGGTTCGGCTATCACGACGTCAAGGACAACGCGACAACGATCGCGCTGGCGAAGCAGCGCATGCTGCTTGCGGTTTTCCTGCAGATGACCTACCCCGGTGCGCCGACGATCTTCTACGGCGACGAGGTCGGCGTGACCGGCGGCGACGATCCGTACAACCGTGCGACCTACCCGTGGGAAGACGAAGCCGGTGCACCGGACAAGGCGCTGCTGGCCGAATTCAAGAAGCTCACGACACTGCGCAACGACCACGCGATCCTGCGCCGCGGCGAACTGCTCGCGCCGGTTCATGTGGACGGGCATGTGGTCATCCACGCGCGGCGACTGGGCGCACAGTGGGCGCTGATCGCGCTCAACAGCGACCTCACCGCATGCGAGATCAAGTTCTCGCTGCCCGCCGGGTTTCCAGGCGGGGCGCTCGTCGATCCACTGGGCGGGCCCGCGGTGGAAGCCCGCGAGGGCCGGGTCGCGATCGGCATCGGTGCGCTGGGCGGCCGCGTGCTGCTGACGCGCTGAGCCGGGGCCGACGGCACACATCATGCAGGGGTGACAAGCCTGCGCTGGTGCGAGACCATCGTGCCCATGAGTGAACTTGCCTCCTGCGGGCGCTGGTGCTGCGTCGGCGCGCTGTGGCTGCTCGCCTCGTGCGGTGGTGGTGGCAGTGACGCCCCTGCCCCATCGCTGCCTGTCGCACTCGGCGCCGCGTTCCCCACCAGCAGCGGCAGCCCGATCGACGCCGCCTGTACGGGCGGCTCGACCACGGGCACGCTTTATATCGACGCCGAGGTCGAGCCCTTCGTTGCGGTGAATCCGCTGGATGGCGCCCACCTCGTCGGCGCGTGGCAGCAGGATCGCTGGAGCGATGGCGGCGCGCGCGCGCTGATGGCAGCCACGTCATTCGACGGGGGGCGCAGCTGGGCACGCCAGCCACTGCCCTTTTCACGCTGCGCTGGGGGCGTTGGTGCAGGCGGCGACTACGAGCGCGCAACCGACCCCTGGGTCGACGTGGGCCCCGACGGCACGATGCATGCGATGGGTCTGGGCATCAGCGGCCAGGCGTTCCAGGCCGGCAGCGTCTCGGCGATGCTCGCCGTGCGTTCCACCGACGGCGGTCGCACCTGGAGCACGCCAGCGATGCTGGTGCGCGACGGCGCGACGCTGTTCAACGACAAGAACTCACTGACCGCGGATCGCACCGATGCCCGCTACGTCTATGCGGTGTGGGACCGCCTCGATGCCGCCGGCCACGGCCCGACGCTGCTCGCACGGTCCCTCGATGGAGGCCTGACGTGGGAGGCCGCGCGCGAGATCTACGTTCCGGCAAGCGCGGGCGTGAGCCAGACCCTGGGCAACCGCATCGTCGTGCTCGCCGACGGCACGCTGGTCAACGTCTTCACCCAGTTCGACACCGTGGCGGGGGTGAGCAGCGCGTGGCTGGGCGCCGTGCGCTCGGCCGACAAGGGCCTGACATGGAGCCCGCCCGTGCGCATTGCCGACGCCCGCGGCATCGGCGCGCGCGACCCGCAAAGCGGCCAGCCCATCCGCGATGGCGTGCAGATGCCGAGCATCGCCGTCGCGGCCGACAACGCACTCTGGGTCGCCTGGCAGGACGCTCGCTTTTCCGGCGGCGCGCGCGACGCGATCGCAGTCTCGCACTCGACCGACGGCGGCAACACCTGGAGTGCGCCGGTGGCCGTCAACAAGAATCTTGGCGCGGCCGCGTTCACACCCACGCTGACCGCTCGCGGCGACGGCACGGTGGCCTTGCTGCACTACGACCTACGCACCGACGCTGCTGCCGATGCCACCTTGGCCAGCACGTGGCTGCTGACCACACGCGACGGCACGACCTGGAACGAGTTCGCCGTGCTCGACCCGTTCGACATGGCCAACGCGCCCGTTGCGCGAGGCCTGTTCCTCGGTGACTACCACGGCCTGGTCTCGGCCGCGGGCACGTTCGTCGCCCTGATGGGCGTGGCCACCGGCGGCACGGCCAATCGGAGCGACATCGTCGCCGTGCGCATGCCGGCCAACCTCGCGGCGGCATCGACGGCGGTCGGGCGGCGCGCCGTCACGTCGGGCGCGCCGGTCGACGAAGCAACGGACGCGCGCCTGCGCGCCGCCACGCATGCCGCGATCGTGCGCACGATGGAGCGGCGCGTTCCCGGTTGGGCCGCAAGGGTGGGCGCGAATCCACCCTGACGCGTCGTGCTCGCGGCCTCAGGCGGCGCTGCGCCGGCAGACGTAGAACAGGTTGAGCGTCAAGCGTCCCCGCGAAGGGTCGTCGCTCAGCAGTTCGGGCCGCTCGATGTGGCTGCCGTGAAAGAGGCTGCCGTCGTAGCAGACCATGCGGTTCCAGCGCGCGTCGATGCGCGCCACATGCTCGAAGTGCTGGTTCGAGGACAGCATGTAGCCCGCCGGCCAGCCGGTTTCCGCCGTGAAGGTCTGTGCATCGGTCGTGCTCCAGCGGCGAATCAGCGTTTCGGTGGCGGCAACGTCGTGCCGCGAGCGGAAGAAGCTCGTGCCGCCGAGCTGCTCGTCGCGAAACAGGTAGACGACAGCGGCACCGACGCACTGGTCGGCGCGCGCCGCGAGGCGGTCGCGGTGGCACACGCGCTGCAGCGCACCGAGCGCCGCTGGCGGCAGCGTCACCAGCGACAGCCGCCCGCTGGCAGACAGGACGCGGCGCGCGCCGATGGCCGCGCGCGCGTGCTGCGAAAAGTGTTCGGCAAAGCGGTCGAGCACCGTCTGCGGCAAGGGCAGCTCGAGGCCTGGAAACGCATTCGTGGTGGCGCGCGTGAACGCTGTGCGGTGCCTGACGGCGAGATCGACCAGCGCATGCGGGTCCGACAGCACGTCGTCGATCACGGTGACCCTCGACCCCGGCGCGAGCTCGACCCGCGACACCGACGGTGTGGCGTTGAACACGGCCCGAGCTCAGGCCGCTGGGACCGGCATCGTCTTGGGCATCACCAGCTTCGAGCGGTCGATCGCGCACTGGTCGGCGACGTAGGCCGCATGCGTGGGCATGACCTCGACGCAGCGTTTGATCGTCGTGCGCACGTTGTCGAGGAAGTCGACGATCTTCTGCTCGGGCAGCGCGTCGACCAGGGGGTGGTAGCCACGAGGCGTGATGTGCTGGCCGAGAAAGACCTCGACCCAGCTGATCTCGGAAAACAGCTCGGCGTTCTCGCGGAAGACCCGACCATGGGCACGGAACAGCTCCATCTTGTGGGTCAGCGTGTCGGGCACCGGCATCGTGCGGCAGTAGTTCCAGAACTCGCTGTCGGTGCGCTCGGTGGCCTTGTAGTGCAGGATCAAGAAGTCGCGGATGCGCTCGAACTCGAAGTCCGATTGACGGTTGAACTCCTCGATATCGACCTCATTGAAACCGTCACCGGGGAAGAGCGTTGCGAGCCGCGAGACGGTGGACTGGATCAGGTGGATGCTGGTGGACTCCAGCGGCTCCATGAAACCGCTGGCCAGGCCGACGGCGACCACGTTCTTGTTCCACAGCTTCTTGCGCTTGCCCGTGACGAACTTGAGCATGCGCGGCTCGGCCAGCGCCTGGCCGTCGAGCCGCTCCATCAACACCCGCGCGGCTTCGTCCTCCTTGATGAAGGCGCTCGAGAAGACATGGCCATTGCCCGTGCGGTGCTGCAGCGGGATGCGCCATTGCCAGCCCGCAGTGTGGGCCGTCGAGCGCGTGTACGGCGTCAACGGCTCGACCGAGGCACAGGGCACGGCCCAGGCGCGGTCGGCCGGCAGCCAGTGCGTCCAGTCCTCGTAGCCGGTCTTGAGCGTCTGCTCGATCAGCAAGCCGCGAAAGCCCGTGCAGTCGATGAATAGGTCACCCTCGATGCGCTGGCCGTCCTCCAGCACCAGCGCGTCGACGAAGCCGTTGTCCACCCGCGTGCCGACGCTGCGGATCCTGCCCTCGATGCGGCGCACGCCGCGCGCCTCGGCATAGCGGCGCAGGTACCCTGCGTACAGGTTTGCGTCGAAGTGATAGGCGTGCGCGATCTCGGCCAGCGGCGAAGCGCCCATGTCCTTCTTCGCCCGCATGAACTTGTTCGCCCGTGCCGCAGCGATGTTGATCGAATAGTCCTCCAGGCCCGACGCCCTGCCGGCAGCGTGCATCTTGAGCCAATAGTGGTGGAACTTGGTGATGCCGATGTCCGGGCCCAGCGGGCCGAAGCCGTGGATGTACGAGTCGCCGAGTCGCCCCCAGTTGCGGAACTCGATGCCGAGCTTGAAGGTGGCGCTGGTCTCGCGCATGAACTCGTTCTCGTCGAGCTCGAGCGCGTTGTTGTAGACGTTGATGATCGGTATCGTGGCCTCGCCGACACCCACGGTGCCGATCTCCTCGGACTCCACCAGCACGGTGTTCCAGCGAGGACCGAGCACCTTGGCGAACGCGGCGGCGGCCATCCAGCCCGCGGTGCCGCCGCCGGCAATGACGATGTTCCTGATCGGGGAGGTGTTCAAGGCGGTGGCGCGACCGACGTCGCATGACGGTCCGACTCTAGCAGCGGGGGCCTCCGGCGCGGTCCCCCGCAGGGGAAAAAGCCCCCGTCGCGTTCGCGGCGGGGGCTTGCATGCGGGCCGAGGCCTGCAGCGTCAGAACTTGTACGACACGCCGAACAGGTACGTCTTGCCGTACTTGTCCAGCTTGGTCTGGTTGCCGGCACCGTCCAATTCGATGTACGGCTCGTTGGTGACGTTGTTGATCTGCAGCAGGAAGTTCAGACCCTTGGCCGGACCGCTCTGCACCTCGTAGCCGAGCTGCAGGTCGGTCACCGTCTCGGCCTTGGCGAACTTGTACTCGCGGTCCGCGCCGAAGCCTTCGATCTCGGCGATGAACTTCGAGCGATTGCGCGCGGCCACGCGGGCCGAGAAGCCGTACTTCTCGTAGTAAGCGGTCAGCGTCGCCACGTTCTTCGACAGGCCGGGCAAAGGTCGTGTGTCGGCGTCGCCGAACGGCTTGATCTTGCTGTCGGTGAACGATGCGCTGGCCTGGATGCCAAACCCGTCGAGCGTCGGCGAGAGCAGGTTCAGCGGCACGGATGCGGCCAGTTCGACACCCGAGATGCTGCCACCCGAACCGTTGATCGGTGCGGTGAACTCTCCGATGTTGGAAATCGGCGTACGACCCGACAGATTGGGGAAGCCGGTGAAATCGAAAGCCGGGTTCTTGATGTCCAGGATGTAGCTGCCCAGGTCCTTGTAGAAGGCGGCAGCAGCGACATAGCCTCGGGTGCCGAAATACTTCTCGTACGACACGTCCAGCGCAGTCGCGCGGAACGGGTCGAGCTTCGGGTTGCCGCCACTGCCGGTCCATACGCCGTTGGTCCCCACCTCGGACCGGGAGAAGGCGCTCAATTGGTCCATGCGGGGGCGGGCCATCTGCCGGCCCAGACCCACGCGAACGATCTGGTCTCCGCTCAGATCGAAGATCAGGTTGGCAGTAGGCAGGAAGTCGGTGTAGCGCTTGCCGTCGGTACGAAAGCCGGCCGGGGCGCCCTGGCTCGTGTTGTCCACGATCGCGGCGGTCGAACTCTGATCCGAGTTGACGATCTGCACGCCCACGTTGCCTCGGACCGGAAGCCCGAACAGCTGGGTATCCACGTCCGCCTTGGCAAACAGCGTGGTGATCTTCTCGTTGACCTTCCAGCCCTTGCGCAGGATGTCGCCGTTGACGTTGGCGTCGAAACGGTAAGCGCTCAGGGCGCTGGCCGGATCGAAGGCCACGGTGGTCAGGTTGGTGCCGGGAATCGGCAATGCAGTGGCACCGGCGGGCAGCGGCGCGCCCGGGTTGTCGTTGGTACGACCGAGCAGACGCAGGAAAGCCTCTTCAGCGCTCTTGGTCTTGTCGCGTTGGGTGTGGTTGATGCCGAAGTCGACCTTGGAGAACATCCCTTCCAGATCATGCTGGGCCGACAGGCGCAAGGCCTTGATCTTGTCGTCGGTCGTGATGATCTTGTCGTAGCCGTTCTGGCCCCACGACTCAGGGTCGGTCAGGCGGAGCGTGCTGAGGTTGCTGCGGTCGTACTGCAGCGACGCGATCTGGTTGTAGTTGGCAATCGTCACGTTCTCGGGCAACGGACGGTTGTTCACCGTGTCGAACTGGCCGGCCTCCATCTCGGTGATGCGCTCGGTGCTCTTGGCCGACGAATAGCTCAGATCGACATTGGCGGTCCACTTGTCGGCGAACTTGTACTTGGTATTCCAGCCGACCGAGTTCAGCTCGTCGTTGCGCGGCTCCCAGATGTGGCGCGACAACGGGTTGACGTTGCCCCAGACGCCGCTGATCAGGCGGTTGTTGTCGAACACGGGGTTGGTCAGCGTCGGATACTGGTAGTTGCCGACGCCCTTCCAGCTGTCGTTCATCTGCGCCTCGATGCCGCGCTTGACGATTTCCTTGTCGAACTTGGAGTAGAAGATGTCCACCGTGCTCGACAACTGCTTGTTCGGCTTGAACTCGAGCACGGCCATTGCGCCGTCGCGCGTCTCGGACGTCGTGTCGACGAAGTACTTGAAACCCTGGTTGTAGGTGAACTGGACGCCGCCGTTCAAGGTCGGGTCCTGTGCGGTGTTCTGGGTGTCGTAGGTCTCGGTGCGCTGCTTCTCGACATCCTGTTTCAGCCGTGCGAAGCCGACCGCCACGCCCACCGTGCGGTCGGCGAACTGGTCGATGTAGGAGATGTTGAAGCGGTTGCCCGT
>JAOUIM010000114.1 GCA_029884035.1 Aquincola sp.
GCTCGTGCATGGCCCCAAGGGCGAGCAGGCTCAGAATATCCAGCCGGTGGCCCAAGACGCGACGGCGCAGGTTGCCAGCACTACCGGCTGAGGCCTCCGGGCAGCCGCAGGGACAAGAAAGTGAGCCCGCCGATGGCGGGCTCTTTCACGTGCGCCGTACGATGCCCTACATATGTTCGATCATGACCTGACCGAAGCCTGAGCAGGACACCTGGGTTGCGCCGTCCATCAGGCGCGCGAAGTCGTAGGTGACCTTCTTGCTCTGGATTGCTCTTTCCATGGACTGCAGGATGAGATCGGCCGCGGCCGTCCAACCCATGTGGCGCAACATCATCTCGGCGGAAAGGATCTCGGAGCCCGGATTGACGTAATCCTTGCCGGCGTACTTCGGCGCCGTGCCGTGGGTGGCCTCGAACATCGCTACCGAGTCGCTCATGTTTGCGCCTGGCGCGATGCCGATCCCGCCCACCTGGGCCGCCAGCGCGTCGGAAATGTAGTCGCCGTTCAGGTTGAGGGTGGCGATCACCGAGTACTCCGCGGGCCGCAGGATGATCTGCTGCAGGAACGCGTCGGCAATCGAGTCCTTGATCGTGATATCGCGGCCGGACTTCGGATTCTTGAACTTGCACCACGGGCCGCCATCGATCGGTACGGCGGCGAACTCGCGCTGCGCCAACGCGTAACCCCAGTCTCGGAAGCCACCCTCGGTGAACTTCATGATGTTGCCCTTGTGCACGAGGGTCACGCTCGACTTGTCGTTATCGATCGCGTATTGGATCGCTTTGCGAACAAGGCGCTCGGTGCCCTCCCGGCTCACGGGCTTGATCCCGATACCCGAAGTGGCCGGGAAACGGATCTTCTTGACGCCCATCTCGTTTTGCAGGAACGCAATCAGCTTTTTGGCCTTCTCGCTCTCGGCCTCGTACTCGATGCCGGCGTAGATGTCCTCCGAGTTCTCGCGGAAGATCACCATGTCGACCTTATGGGGCTCCTTGACCGGGCTGGGCACGCCGGCAAAGTAGCGCACAGGGCGCAGGCACACGTACAGGTCCAGTTCCTGCCGCAGGGCCACGTTCAGGGAGCGGATGCCGCCGCCCACCGGCGTCGTCAGCGGTCCCTTGATCGACACCACGTAGTCCTTGAGAACGGCCAGCGTCTCCTCCGGCAGCCACACGTCCGGCCCGTACACCTTGGTCGATTTCTCGCCGGCGTAGATCTCCATCCAGTGGATCTTCTTCTTGCCGCCATAGGCCTTGGCCACGGCGGCATCCACGACCTTGATCATCACAGGCGTGATGTCGAGACCCGTGCCATCGCCCTCGATGTAGGGAATGATCGGTTGGTCCGGAACCTTGAGCGAGAAGTCCTTGTTGACGGTGATCTTCTGGCCGCCGGTCGGAACCTTGATGTGCTGGTACATGTGGGTTGATGTCTCCGGGTAAGTACGGGGCGGGGGTTTTTGACTGCCGGGAGAAGAAATTCTAGTTGACGGTCCTGTCAACCAGCCTTACAGCCACTGCGTTGCCGCCACGCCTCCCGTTGGGGAGGGTTGTGTTCAACCATTCGAAAGGTATTCAAATGAACAAGCTTCTGGCCGCCCTGATCGCTGCCGCATTCGCAACAACCGGCTTTGCCGCGTCGCATACCGGCAAGGAAATGAAGAAGGAAGAGGCCAAGCCGGCCGCTGCCGCGGCCTCGGCCGCAAAGAAGGAAGAGGCCAAGCCCGCCGCAAAGAAGGAAGAGGCCAAGGCCGCCGCAAAGAAGGAAGAGGCCAAGGCCGCAGCCAAGAAGGACGATACCAAGCCCGCTGCAGCCGCCGCTTCGGCCGCTCCGGCCAAGAAGTAAACGCGCCGCGTCCGTCGGACGCGTGCGTTTTGGACCGATCAGCGCCCGGCACCTGCCGGGCGCTTTGTTTTGGGTCCGCGCTGGCCCGCATGTCGGCGGCGCCGCGCCTCCTTCGGGTCCACCTCGAGCGGACGGTACACCTCGACGCGGTCGCCATCCCGCAACGCTCGCGACGGCGGCGCCTGGCGGCCCCATATCCCGCATTGCAGGCCGTCAGCCGCAAGTCCGTGACGCTGCAGCACGCCACTGGCCTGCAGCGCCTCGGCCAAAGTGGCGCCTTCACACAGCTGCAGCGTCACTCGCTCGATCTGCCTGGGTGCCGCGCTGTAGACCAATTCGACGGCGATCGTCATCGAGCCCCGTGCACCTGTTCGGCACGCTGCACGAAGGAGTCGACCAGCGTGTTCGCGATCCGGTCGAATACCGGGCTCACGACGGCCTCCAGCGCTGCGTTCGCGAACGCATACCTCATGTCGAATTCGATGCGGCAGGCCTTGGCGTCATCGTCAGCGGCGCCCCCTGCCCGGCCGATGGGCAGGAAGCGCCAGTGTCCTTCAAGCATCGAAAACGGCCCGTCGACCAAGCTGACGTCGACCTGCTCCCCGTCGCGGTGCCGGTTGCGCGTCGTGAAGGCGTGGCGTACACCGCCCTTGGCCAGCGTCAGCCGCGCAGTCACCTCATCGTGGGCCACCCCGAGCACCTCGGCGCGCTCGCACCAAGGCAAGAAGGCGGGGTAATGCTCGACGGCGACGACGAGCTCGTACATCTCGCGCGGCGAGTACCACAACAGGATCGACTTGCGCACACGCTTCATAGAATGCCCAAATTGTAGGAAACCCATGCCGATCGCCGAGAACCGCCGCGCCCGTTTCGATTACCACATCGAGGAGACCTTCGAGGCTGGCGTCGTGCTGTCGGGCTGGGAGATCAAGGCCATCCGGGCCGGCCAGGTCCAGCTCACCGACGGCTACGTCGTGATCCGCGATGGCGAACTGCACCTGATTGGCTGCCGCATCAATGCGTTGCGATCGGCCTCGACCCATGTGTTGCCCGAGCCCGACCGGACCAAGAAACTGCTGATGCACAAGGACGAGATCCGCCGCTTGATCGGCAAGGTCGAGCAGCGCGGATTCACACTGGTGCCGCTCGACCTGCACTTCAAGGCCGGTCGCGTCAAGGTGCAGATTGCGCTGGCCAAGGGCAAGGCGCAGCACGACAAACGTGAAACCGAGAAGAAGCGCGACTGGGACCGGGAGAAGGGCCGACTGATGCGGCACAAGGTATCGTCAAAGGCGTAACGTTCCGAGCGCCTGGTCGGCGTCGGCGATCAGGTCGTCCACCGCCTCGAGCCCGATGCTGAAACGCACCAGCGCGCCGACGTAGCGCGTCGGCAGCGTGTGGATGGCCGACGCGCGGTACGGCGCCACAAGGCTGATCGCACCGCCCCAGGACCAGCCGATGCGGAACAGGCGCAGCGCATCGATGAAGGCGTCGGCCTGCTCCGGCGAGTACTGGGCATCGACCTCGACGGTCACGAGGCCGGCGGCGGCACGGCAATGCGACGCCCAGTGCAGGTGGCCCGGCGAGTCCGGCAGCGTCGGGTGCATCACACGCGCGAACTCGGGTCGCGTCGTGCACCATTGGGCAAAGCTGCGGCCACTGCGGTCCTGCGCGGCGTAGCGCAAGGGCATCGACGGCAAGGCGCGCAGCACGGCCTCGACGTCGTTCACGCCCACGCCATGGCCGACGCGGCTGCGCGCCAGCGAAAGCCTGCGCGCCAGTGCGTCGTCGCGGCAGATTACCGAACCGAGCAGCAAGTCACCGCTGCCCGACGGGTACTTTGTCAGCGCATGCGCCGTCAGGTCGACGCCCTGCCCCTCCCCGAGTTCGAAGGCATCGAAGGCCAGCCCCGCACCCCAGGTGTTGTCCAGCGCCACCAGCGCCTGCGGCGCGCGCTCGCGCGCCGTGCGAACCAGGGTGCGCAGGTCGGGGAACTCGAGCGTCACCGAACCAGCAGCCTCGAGCCACACCAGCTTGGTCGCCGGCGTGATTGCTGCCGCCAGCGTAGCGGGGTCGAGCGGGTCATAGAAGGCGTGCGCAATGCCCCATTGCGCCAGCTCGTGGCGCGCGAAGGTCTTGCTCGGTCCATAGGCGTTGTCGGGCAGCAGCACGGCGTCGCCGCTGGACAGCAGCGCGATGTCGACCAGGGTGATCGCCGCCAGCCCGCTGCTCACCAGCACGCAATGCGTGCCACCCTCGAGCGTGGCCAGGCGCTCCTCGAGCGTGAAAGTGGTCGGCGTGCCATGCAGGCCATAGGTATAGGCGCTGCGATCGACCCAGGTGCGCGAGCGCAGCGCCGCCACGTTGGGGAAGAACACCGTCGAGCCCTTCGCCACCGGTACCGCCGGCGACTCGAAGCCTGCAGGTGCGCGATAAGGGTGGTGAATGAGCAGCGTGCGCTTGTCTTTACCGTTCATGGCTTTACGCGTCCGTTTAGACAGGATGGGCGATCAAGTCGTGGCCCGCCGAGGCCACGACGCGTGCCCGCGTGAATTCACCGACCTTGAGCGTGCGGCTGGCCTTTTCGGGCGGCAGCAGATGCACCACGCCGTCGATTTGTGGCGCATCCGCATAGCTGCGCCCCACACCGCCCTGGCGCCCGAGCGCAGGTGCGTGATCGACCAGCACCTGCATCGTGGCGCCGATGCGGCGTTGTAGTCGCGCCGCCGATGCCGCCTCGGCCACCGCCATGACGCGGGCGCGGCGTGCCTCGCGAACCTCATCCGGCAGCGCACCGGGCAGCCCATTCGCCGTCGCGCCCTTGACGGGCGAGTAGGCGAAGCAGCCGGCACGGTCGATGCCCGCCTCTTCGATGAATCGCAGCAGGTGGTCAAACTCGGCATCGGTCTCGCCAGGGAAGCCTGCGATGAACGTGCTGCGAATCACCAACTCCGGGCAGGCTTCGCGCCAGGCCGCGATGCGTTCGAGGTTGCGCTCCCCAGAGGCGGGCCGCTTCATGCGACGCAGCACATCGGGATGCGAGTGCTGGAACGGGACATCCAGATAGGGCAGCACGCGACCGGTCGCCATCATCGGCAGGACCTCGTCGACGTGCGGGTAGGGGTACACATAGTGCAGCCGCACCCAGGCCCGATACGTGTCGGCCAGATCCGCCAGCCTCTCGCACAGGTCGAGCATGCGCGTCTTCACCGGCTGGCCGTTCCAGAACCCGGTGCGGTACTTGACGTCCACCCCGTAGGCGCTGGTGTCCTGGCTGACCACCAGCAGTTCCTTGACGCCGGCTTCGAACAGGCGCCGCGCCTCGTTCAGCACGTCGCCGATCGGCCTGGACACCAGGTCGCCGCGCATCGACGGGATAATGCAGAAGGTGCAGCGGTGGTTGCAGCCTTCGCTGATCTTGAGATACGCGTAATGGCTCGGTGTCAGCTTGATGCCCTGCGCGGGGATCAGGTCTGTATAGGGGTCGTGTGGCTTGGGCAGGTGCGCGTGGACGGCGTCCATGACTTCCTGCGTCGCATGTGGCCCAGTGACCGCCAGCACTTTCGGGTGCGCCTGCCGCACTAGGTTGCTGCCGTCGTCGGCCGCCTTCGCGCCCAGGCAGCCGGTGACGATGACCTTGCCGTTGTCGGCCAGCGCCTCGCCGATTGCATCCAGGCTCTCCTGCACCGCGGCGTCGATGAAGCCGCAGGTGTTGACGATCACGAGGTCCGCCCCGCTGTAGCTCTTGCTCGTCTGGTAGCCCTCGGCCGAAAGGCGGGTCAGGATCAGTTCGGAGTCGGTCAGCGCCTTCGGGCAACCCAGAGAAACGAAGCCGACCCTGGGTGTGGCGGCGGAAGATGAATCCTGCATAGCGCAGGATTGTCCCGCAAGCTACTTCTTCGGCGGCACGAATCCGGGGAACAACGCGCCAGCCTGTTCCTGCATCTGTGCGAACAGCTTCTGCGACTGCTCGAGGTACGAGCCCACCAGATTGGGTACCGGTGATGCCGTACCGCCCAGCATGCGGCCCTGCATGTCTGCAAAGGCCTTCATGTTCTGCTCGAACCAGGCGCCCATTGCGCCTTGCATCGTGTGGCCGTAGAAACGGATGATCTGGGACAGCGTCTCGGTGGAGAACATCGGCACGCCTGCGCTCTCCTCCTCGAGAATGATCTGCAGCAGGATGCTGCGCGTCAGATCCTCGCCGCTCTTGGCGTCGCGCACTTCGAAGTCCTCGCCATCGAGCACCATGCGCTTGACGTCCGCCAGCGTGATGTAGCTGCTCGATTGGGTGTCGTACAGGCGCCGGTTCGGATACTTCTTCAGCACGCGTACGGACGCCGCAGCGGCATCCGACTCGGCATTTCCAGTCTGGGTTCTGCGACGTGTCATCGAGCCGATTCTAGGAGGCGCGGTCGAGCGGCTTTCGGGCGGGTTTACCCGGCCGCGACGCGATCGAGGATCACAGGTGCCGCGGCGCCGGGGCTGCCGGCAATGACCAGCGCCGCCGCCGCCCGCGCCGCGGCTGCTTCGGCGCGAGCCATGGAGGCTGCGTGCACGCGCATTAGCGGCTCGCCGCGCGCAACCCGCGTGCCCAGCGGAAGCACGTTGGACAGGCCTACCCGGGGATCGATCGGGTCGCTGGCGTGCGCGCGCCCGCCACCCAGTTCGACCACGACGATCCCTAGCGCTCGGGTGTCCATCGCCACGAGCCAACCAGCGTTCGGTGCCCGTACCTCGATGACATGGCGCGTGCAGGGCAGGCCCGCGAAGCGTGGGGACCCCACGTTCGAGGGGCCACCGAGGCCGCGCACCATACGCGCGAAGCGATCGGCCGCGGCGCCACTTGCGAGCGCGGCGCGGGCCAGCCTCTCCCCCGCGCGCGGATCGGGCGCGAGCTGGGTGATTGCGAGCATCTCGCCAGCCAGCGCCAGCGTCACCGCCTCGAGCCGCGGCTCTCGCGGCGCGTCGCCGGTCAGGAAGTCGATCGCCTCGCGCATTTCCAGCGCATTGCCCGCCGTGCGGCCCAGCACCTGGTTCATGTCGGTGACCAGCGCGCGAGTGGGCAGGCCCGCAGTGGCCGCCACCGCGACGAGGTTGCCTGCGAGCTCGCGAGCTGCCGCCACCGTCGGGCAGAACGCGCCGTTGCCCGCCTTGACGTCCATCACCAGGAACTGCAATCCGGCCGCGATCTTCTTGGACAGGATGCTCGCGGTGATCAGCGGCACCGACTCGACCGTTGCGGTGACGTCGCGGATGGCATACAGGCGCCTGTCGGCAGGCGCCAGGCGTCCGCTCGCGCCGACGATCGCGCAGCCCGCGTCACGCAACACGCGCCTGAAGGTGGCGCGTGTCGGTGCGATCTCGTAGCCGGCGAGGCTTTGCAGCTTGTCCAGCGTGCCGCCGGTGTGGCCCAGTCCGCGACCGCTGATCATCGGCACGACCGCGCCGCACGCGGCAACGATCGGCGCCAGCACCAGGCTGACCTTGTCACCCACGCCGCCAGTGGAATGCTTGTCCACCACCGGACCAGGCAGCCCGGCGCGCGACCAGTCCAGCACCTGCCCCGAATTCGCCATCGCCCGGGTCAGTGCCACGCACTCGGCGCGTGTCATGCCCTTGAGCAGGATCGCCATCGCCAGGGCGGCGGCCTGACCTTCACTCCAGTGCCGATCGACGAGCCCGCGCACGAAACCTTCAATCTGGGCAACCGACAACGCGCGGCCATCCCGCTTGGCGCGGATCGTCTCGGCCGGCAGCGGCATCGTGCTCAGTAGGTGGCCGGCGATGCAGCGGCCGTCACGGCGCCGCCAAGCACTCGCTCGATGTCCGCGAGCAGGGCGCTGGCGCCGAAGCGCAGGCGTGCGGGCGTGACGGCCTCGCTGCCGAGGATATCTCGCGCCAGATCGATGTACGCGGCGGCGTCGGCCACGGAGCGGATGCCACCCGAAGCCTTGAAGCCCACCGCGGCACCGCGAGGATGCGCTGCGATGCACTGCATCATCGTGCGCGCCGCCTCGGGCGAGGCGCCGTGCGCCGTCTTGCCGGTGCTCGTCTTCAGGAAGTCGACGCCGGCGTCGAGCCCGATCCGGCAGGCATGGCGCACGATGTCGGGCAATGGCAGCTCGCCGGACTCGATGATCAGCTTCAGTCGCTGGCCCGGGCAAGCCGCCCGCACAGCGGTGACGAGCCGGCCGGCCGCCGCACTCTCGCCGCCGAGCATGGCTCGCCAGGGCAGCACGAGGTCGACCTCGTCGCCGCCAGCCTGGACGATGGCGCGCGTGTCGGCCACTGCCCGTCCTAGGTCGAGCGCGCCGTCGGGGAAGTTCGCGACCGCAGCCACCGCGATCTCACGTGGCAGTTGCGCCCGCGCCCGTGCCACCAAGCGCGGCCACACGCACAGTGCCGCCGGCCGTCCGGAGCCGTTCAGCGCGCGGGCCACGAGCGCGTCGATCGCCACCTCGTCGTCGGCATCGTTCAGGCTCGTCAGGTCGAGGCAGGCCAGCGCGATGCGGGCATTCGCAAGCGCATCGTCGCGCAGCGCAGCGACCTGCGGATTCATGGTCAACGTCTCACGACATCGGACGCCGGCGCGAAATCGGCGGCCCTGATCGGGCTACGGGCCGCAATGAAAGCGCGCATCACGTCAGCGTCGTTGAATCCGGTGTTGACATGTCCCGGATGGTCCGACAGCTTCGGATAACCGTCGCCGCCGCCAGCGGTGAAGTTGTTGATCGCGAGCCGGTATTCACGCCGCGCGTCGATCGGCTGCCCGTTGACCTTGGCTTCCCTCAGCGCGCCGCCCTCGATGACCATCTGGACACCCACCGTCTGCGGAAAGGCGCCCGATCCCGGCGTCATCTTGGCCACTGCCTCGAGGTACTTCAACAATTCCGCACCGGACAGCCGGACCAGCGAGATCTGGTTTGCGAACGGCTGCACCTTGAGCACGTCGCGGTAGGTGATCTTGCCGTCGGGCAGCGAATCCCGTACGCCCCCCGCGTTCATGATCGCGAGGTCCGCACCAGTGCGCTCCTGCATCGAGCGCGCAATCATCACGCCCAGGTTGGTGGGTTGCGAGCGCACGCGATTGCGCTCGCCATCGAACACGCCGACGGTCTCGCCCACCGGCAAGGTCAGGCGCGCAGCGCCGTTGTCCTGGAACGGCTTGAGGAACTCGCGCACCGCCGCGTCTTCAGGGATCTGTTCGGTGTAGACCTTCTTCGTGTTGTCTGCCTGGCGCTGCTTGAGGTTGACCGGCAGCAGCTGGTACTTGACCAGCTCCACCTTGCCGCCGGCGATCACGAAATCGGCCCGGCCAACGTACTTGCCCCACTCATGGGCCTGAACGATCCAGGCACCGTTCTGGCGGTCGGGCGCGCAGGGCTGTCCCGGCACGTAGGCGTCGTTGCGCTTGTTCTCGCCGGTCATGCACACGGGGTTCTGGCTGTGGCCGCCGACGATCAGGTCCAGCCCCTTGACCGCCCGCGCCATCTCGACATCGCCCGG
>JAOUIM010000115.1 GCA_029884035.1 Aquincola sp.
TCAGGCCCCAGAACAATTCCGGGTTGCTGGTCATCACCTGCGGGCCGGGCTGGATCCCCTTGATCGTCATCGCACCGACCATCAGCGCCATCACCGCGTTCGGCGGAATGCCCAGCGTGAGCATCGGGATGAAACTGGTCTGCGCCCCGGCGTTGTTCGCCGATTCAGGCCCGGCGACGCCGCGGATGTTGCCCTGGCCGAAGGGCACTTCGCCGGGCTTCATCTTCATCTTCTTCTCGACCGTGTAGGCCGCGAACGACGACAACAGCGCCCCACCACCCGGCAGCACACCCAGTATCGAGCCCAGCGCGGTGCCGCGCAGGATGGCCGGGAAGGCGTTCTTCATGTCCTCCTTGGTCGGCATCAGGCCCTTAACGTCCTTGGTGAAGACTTCGCGATGCTCTGCCGGCATCCCGAGATTGGCGACGATCTCGCCGAAGCCGAAGATGCCCATCGCGATCACGACGAAGCCGATTCCGTCGGTGAGTTCCGGGATGTCGAAGCTGTAGCGTGGCACGCCCGAGATCACGTCGGTATTGATCTGGCCGAGCAACAGGCCGAGCAGGATCATCGCGATGGCCTTGATGAGCGAGCCCGACGCCAGCACCACCGCACCGATCAGGCCCAGCACCATCAGCGAGAAGTACTCCGCGGGTCCGAACTTGAACGCGAGCTCGGTCAGCGGCGGCGCGAACGCCGCGATGATTACTGTACCCACGCAGCCCGCGAAGAACGAGCCGACGCCAGCCGCGGCCAGCGCCGGTCCGGCCCGGCCCTGCCGCGCCATCTTGTAGCCATCGATCGCGGTCACGACCGAGCTCGATTCGCCGGGTACGTTGATGAGGATTGCGGTCGTCGAGCCGCCGTACTGCGCACCGTAGTAGATGCCGGCCAGCATGATGAGCGCCGGCGTCGCATCGAGCGCATAGATCGACGGCAGCAGCATCGCGATCGTCGCGACCGGCCCGAGGCCAGGCAGCACGCCGATCAACGTGCCCAGCACGGCGCCGCCGAACGCGTAGAGCAGATTCGTCAGCGAGAAGGCGACGCCGAAACCCAGTGCCAGGTTGTTCAGAAGGTCCATGCGCTTGCCTCAGGCGGCCAGGAAGGCCGGCCACAACGGGATCACGAGCTTGAGCCCGACGATGAAGATGAGCCAGCTGCCCAGCGTGAGAACTGCGGCATTGATCAACGCGTCGCGCCAATGGAACTCGTCGCCCGCCATGGCCGCGACGACCACCAGGATCGGAAGCCCGGCCACCATGCCCAGGTGCGGCAGGGCCCAGCCGAAGACCGCCACGGACCCGCTGATCCACAGCAGCGGCTTCCAGGCCCAGGGGCCGATCTTGTCGCCCCCTTCGGTCTCGATCGTCAGCGCCTTGAAAAGCACCAGCCCCCCCAGGATGGCGAGCAGGACGCCCAGGCCGAACGGAAAGTAGCCGGGGCCTGGCCGCGCCGAGCTGCCGAAGTTGTAGTACGTGGCGCCCCAGGCAAAACCGATTCCCACGACCACGAACATCAGGCCCGACCAGAAGTCGCGCTCGCTCTTGATTTTCATCGACCAGCTCTCCTCCGGCGCGGCGACCGGCTGCGGGCATTCTAGGCAGCGACCCTCTTCACACGGCTGTGGTTTCCACGCATGAAAACGCTGCGCCACGTCACGCCAGCGCAGCACGCGGGCCTTCCCAGGCCGGTGTGGTCCGCAGCACCTCCTCGAGCGTCGTGACCCCTTCGGCCACCTTCATCACGCCCGAGGCACGCAGCGGATGCATGCCATCAGCCAGCGCCTGGCGTCGAAGTGCGTCGGCATCGAGCGTCGGGTGGATGTGCAGCCGGGCCTCTTCGGACAGCTGCATGAGCTCGTACAAGCCCACGCGGCCGCGGTAACCCGTCATGCGGCACTCGAGGCAGCCCACCGGCTTGTAGACACTCGCCCGACCCTTGAGCTTCCACGGCGCGATCGCGGCATCGAGCGCCTCGGTCGACGCCTTGTCGTCAGGCTGCTTGCAGCTCGGACACAGCGTGCGCGCCAGGCGCTGCGCCAGCACGCCGATCACCGTGGCAGAGATCAGGTAGGGCGGCACACCGAGGTCGACCAGGCGCGTGATCGCACTTGCGGAATCGTTCGTGTGCAACGTCGAGAAGACCAGGTGACCGGTCAGCGCCGCCTGGATCGCCATCTCTGCGGTCTCCAGATCGCGGATCTCGCCCACCATGATGATGTCCGGGTCCTGCCGCATCAGCGCGCGCAGCCCTTCTGCGAAACCCAGATCGAGCGCGGGTTGCACCTGCGTCTGGTTCAGCGCAGGCTCGATCATCTCGATCGGATCCTCCACGGTGCAGACGTTCACCTCGTCGGTGGCCAGCCGCTTGAGCGTGGCGTACAGCGTCGTCGTCTTGCCACTGCCGGTCGGGCCGGTGACCAGAACGATCCCATGCGGTCGCGTGATCAATTCGTTCCAGCGTTCCGCGTCGCGCGCGCCGAAACCCAGGGCCTCGACGCCCTTGACGACGGTGTCGGGGTCGAAGATGCGCATCACCATCTTCTCGCCGAACGCGGTGGGCAGCGTCGCCAGACGCATCTCGACCTCGCCGCCGGGCTGTCCGTCCGATTCGGGCCGCACGGTCTTGATACGCCCATCGAGTGGTCGGCGCTTCTCCACCACGTCCATGCGTCCCAGCAGCTTGATGCGCGCCGTCATCGCGTTCATCACCGTGATCGGCGCCTGGTACACCGTGTGCAGGACACCATCGATGCGGAAACGGATCGTGCCCATCTCGCGCCGTGGTTCGAGGTGGATATCGCTCGCGCGCTGGTCGAAGGCGTACTGCCACAGCCAATCGACCACCTGCACGACGCCGGCGTCGTTGGCGTCGAGCTGCTTGTTGGTCTTGCCCAGTTCCACGAGCTGCTCGAAGCTCGCCAGCGCATTGGCCTCGCCGCGCTTGGCCGCTGCCTTGACTGAGCTGGCCAGGGTGAAGAATTCGGTCGTGTACTTCTGAATGTCCAGCGGATTGGCCAGCACGAGCTTCAGGCGGCGCCGTGTATGGGCCTCGATCTCGCGCACCCAGGCGTTGTCCAGCGGCTCGCTGGTGGCCACCGTCACCTCGGTCAGGCCCACCAGCACCGGCAGGGCGCGGTGCTTTTCCGCATACGCGATCGACATCACGTCGGCGACACGCGCCACGTCGACCTTGAGCGGATCGATGCGCAGGTAGCCCAGTCCCAGGTGCTGTGCCAGCCACTCGGTGAGCGCATCGATGTCGAGCGCGCGGCCATTGCGCTCGTCGACGAGGCCGGCCGCCCCCAGGCGCACCAGCGGGTGCTGGCTCGAGTCGCCGGCGCCGAAGCGGGTGCGCACGCGCTGCGCCTCGGCGGTCGAGATGGCCCCGTCCTGCTGCATCCACAGCACGAGCTGGCGCCAGTCCAGGCGGGCGGTGGGTACTTCGGTCAGACGTGCGGGAGGCGTCGCGGTCATGCGGGCTCAACTATAGGGCCGAGGCACCCCCGTAGGGTCGCACCATGCGCAGCCATTTGCGCGCCGGAAGGCCGTGGCGTTGTTCGATCACGGTTGCGCGGGCAATCAACTCCTCTCGCGAGGGCACGCGCACGCCACGTGCCGCCACGACCACGGTGTTGCCTTCTCGCGTGGGTTGCAGGCTCCAAACCTGATCGTCACCGAATGAAGCGGCGATTCGCGCCACGCTGCGCTCGAAGCTCGACGCGCGACCGAACAGATTGACCGACATCAGACCACCGGCGGCGAGCACGTCGCGGCACTGGCCATAGAACGCCGCACTGTCGAGCACGGGGGCCGCGGCCTCGTCGTCGTACAGGTCGACGCACAGCACCTGGCCACAGCCGCGGTTTGCCGCATCGGCGACCCACGCCGCGGCGTCCGCCTCGACCACCGTCAGCCGTGCGTCATCGGGCGGCAGCTTGAAGCCGTGGCGACACGCTGCAATCACCGCCGGGTTGAACTCGACCGCGGTCACGCGGTCCATCTGCAGCTCTCGGTGGCAAAACCGGGTGATCGAGCCGGCGCCCAGTCCGAGCTGTACCGCGTGGCCGTGCGGCAAGTCCGCGGTGGGACGCCACAACATCCAGGCCATCATGCGCTGCACGTACTCCAGCACGATCACCCCGGGCGCACGAACGAACATCGCGCCCTGCACCCAGGGCGTGTCGAGGTGGAGGTAGCGCACCCCGTCCTGCTCGGAGATCGTCGCCGACGGCAGTGGCCGACTCACAGCAGCCCTGCCGCTTCGAACACGGCGCGCCACGCCTTGCACTTTTGCTCGAACGACCAACTGGCATTGGCCGGGCTGGTCGATGGCAGGCGGTGCACCGGCAAGCCGAGCATGCGCGTGACGCGCATGGCACGTGCCGACTCGCCACCGTTGTGCGCGATCGCCACCAGGGCCGGCAGGCGCGACGCGAGCCCCGCGAGGTCGTTGGGATGCGCGTCCTCGATCGCGCGGTCCAGGCTGCCTTCGCGTCGGCAGGCGCCGTAGACGTCCCAGATTGCGAGACCGCGGCGCTTCGCCTCGGCCACGCGCAGGGCATAGGGCATGGCAGGGAGCTCGACACCCCACAGCGCGCCGAGGATCGGCCAGAACTGATTGCGCGGATGCGCGTAGTACTGCCGTGCCGCGAGCGACGCCGCACTGGGAAAGCTGCCGAGCACGAGCAGGCGCGCGCGACGAGGCGCGATCGGCGCCAGGCCTTCCAATCGCTGTGAGGCCATCAAGCCATCACCGCGCGCAGGCGCGGCAGCGCGGCCGCCACGTTCGCGCACGTGCGTTCGGCTGCGTGCCCGAGCGTCCAACCACGAAGGCGCGCCAGCACCTCGCCAATGCGCGGCAGCTCGGCCGGCTCGTTGCGCGCAGGCGGCTGCCGGTCACGTTCGCCGGCCTTGACATACAACCACTGCGGTGGGATGTCGGGTGCGTCGGTCTCGAGCACCGGCACGTCGTCGGCCAGACTGGTCGCCAAGTGGCGGATGCGCAGCGCGCGCTCGAAGGTCAGCGCGCCGCCGAAACCGAGCTTGAATCCGCGCTCGGCAAACTGCCTTGCCTGCGAGTCGCTGCCATTGAACGCGTGGGCAATGCCGCCTGGCACCTCGATGCGGCGCAGCTGCTTGAGCAGGCCATCGGCCGAGCGCCGCACGTGCAGGATCACCGGCAGCTCGAAGTGGCGCGCCAGCTTCAGCTGCTCGGCATAGAAGTGCGCCTGGCGGACGCGGTCCAGGCCGGGCACAAAGTGATCGAGCCCGATTTCTCCCACGGCCACCAGGCGGGGATCCTCCCGGTGCATGCGCAAGGCGCCGGCCAGCCGCTCGAGATCGCCGTCGTCGGCTCGATCGACGTACAGGGGATGAATGCCCAACGCGTAAGCGAGTCCCGCCTCGTGGGCGAGCCTGCGCACGACGTCGAAGTTCGCCACCGCCACTGCCGGAAGCACCTGCATCGATACGCCCGCCGACCGCGCCCTGGCCAGCACCGCGTCGCGATCCGTGTCGAATTCCGCCGCGTCGAGGTGGCAGTGGCTGTCGATCCATTGCATCGGGGTGATTGTCATGCACGGCTTTTGCCTGCGTGCTACTGTGGCGGCTACGCGGCAGGAGTCCAGCCATGAAGCGAACCCCGCTCTACAGCGCACCTCGGCGGCCGGCGGCTGCGCCGGTGCCTGCGCCTGCGGTCGAAGCGGCGCGTGCGCCTGTGGTCGCGGTGCGCGCAGGACGCCATCACAGGCGCCGCCGATGGATCGCGCTGGGCGCACTGGCGCTGCTGATCGGCGCGCTCGCACTCTGGCGCGCCGGACCCAGCCTGGTACCGCGTGCACTGACGCAAAAGGACATCGACCGCGCGGTGCTGCACACGCTGTCCAAGACCAATCTGCCTGCACCCGCGGCCAAGGCCTATGCCGCGGTGGCCGGCTCCGTGGTCAAGGTCATCGGGTACTCCGATCCGACGCGAGCCCGGCTGCCCGAGCGCGGCCAGCGCTTGGAACGCCGTGCAGACGACAAGGATGGTGACCGCGACGAGCGTGGGTTGGGCACCGGCGTGGTGATCGTCGACAACGGCACGATCCTGACCAACCTGCATGTGGTGCACGGCGCCAAGCGGATCAAGGTCGTGTTTGCCGACGGTCTCGAGTCCGAAGCCGACGTCGTCGGCCTGCAGCCGCAGAACGACCTCGCAGTGCTTCGGGCGCGGCGCATTCCCGACGACCTGAAGGCTGCCACGATGCGCAGCACCGCCGACCTCGCGCCGGGCGACCGCGTCACCGCGGTGGGCTTCCCCTTCGGCATCGGGCCATCGGTCAGCCACGGCGTGGTCTCGGGGCTCAAGCGCGAGTTCCGCTCCCCGGAGGGCCAGCGGATCCTTACCAACCTGATCCAGTTCGACGCCGCGGCCAACCCCGGCAACTCAGGCGGACCGCTGGTCACCGACGACGGCGAGGTCGTGGGCGTCGTGACCGCGATCTACAACCCCACCGAGGAGCGGTTCTTCGTCGGCATCGGTTTTGCCGTGCCGATCGAGAATGCGGCGCAGGCGGCGGGCATGCCCCCCTTCTAGGAGACACAGGTGACCCAGCACATCGGAGCGAACCAGAGCGGCACCTTGATGGAGCAGTTGCTGTACGAGGTCAAGCGCGTTGTCGTCGGGCAGGACCGCTTTCTCGAACGCGTCCTGATCGCGATGCTCGCGCAGGGCCACCTGCTGGTCGAGGGCGTGCCGGGCTTGGCCAAGACGCTGACGGTCAAGACGCTCGCGCGTTCGTTCTCCGGCCAGTTCAAGCGCATCCAGTTCACGCCCGACCTGGTGCCCGCCGATCTGGTGGGCACGCGCATCTACAACCAGAAGAGCGGCGAGTTCAGCACCAACCTGGGACCGGTGTTCACCAACCTGCTGCTCGCCGACGAGATCAACCGCGCGCCCGCCAAGGTGCAGAGCGCACTGCTCGAGGTGATGCAGGAGCGCCAGGTCACGATCGCTGGAGAGACGCACTTTGTGCCCGAGCCCTTCCTCGTGATGGCCACGCAGAACCCGATCGAGACCGAAGGCACCTATCCGTTGCCCGAGGCCCAGGTCGACCGATTCATGATGAAGGTGCTGGTGGGCTACCCGAGCGAGGACGAGGAATTCGTGATCGTCGAGCGCGTGATCGGCCCGTCGATCGACATCGCCTCGGTGGTCACGACCGAACAGCTCGCACAACTGCAGCGGGAGTGCCGCGCCGCCTACGTCGATCCCTCGCTAATCAGCTACGCGGTCAGGCTGGTGGCTGCCACCCGCGAGCCCGCCAAGGTGGGCCTGACCGACCTGGCCAAGTATGTCGCGTTCGGTGCCAGCCCTCGCGCCACCATCTGGCTGATCGAGGGCGCTCGGGCGCTTGCCTTCCTGCGCGGGCGCGCCTATGCCCTGCCACAGGACGTGCTCGACATCGTCGCCGACGTGCTGCGACATCGCATCACGCTGACGTACGAAGCGCTGGCCGACGGCGTGACACCGGACAGCTTCATCGAGCGCGTGCTGCGCGCCCTGCCCGCGCCGGCGCAGCCGCTGGCCCACGAATCGCAGCGTGCGGCCAATGCCTGAGCCCGCAATCTCGCCCCACGCCCTGCTCCAGAAGCTGGAGTGGACCGTGCTGCGACGCCTCGACGGCGCGTTGCAGGGCGACTACCGCACGCTGTTTCGCGGCCATGGCGTGGATCTGGCCGACCTGCGCGAGTACCAGTCGCACGACGACGTCCGGCACATCGACTGGAACGTGACCGCGCGCCTGACCATTCCGCACGTGCGGCAGTTCACCGAGGAGCGCGACCTCACGGGCTGGTTCCTGCTTGACCTGTCGCCATCGATCGATTTCGGATCGCAGCGGCGCAAGCGCGAGGTCTCCGAGGCCTTCGTCGCCGTGATGGCCAGTCTCGTCCTGCGCCGCGGCAATCGCGCCGGCGCGGTGCTCTACGGCAACCAGATCGACACCGTGCTGCCGGCCAAGAGCGGGCGCAACCAGGTGCTCCACATCATGCAGCGCATGCGCGCGAGGCCGACGGCACCCGCGGCGGGCGCCACGCGGCTGGCGGACCTGATCGAGCGCGCGCGGCCGTCGATCAAGCGACGTTCGGCTGTGTTTGTGGTGTCGGACTTCATCAGCGAGTCGGGCTGGGAAGGGTCGCTCGCGCGGCTGGCGCAGCGCCACGACGTGGTGGCCGTGCGACTGTACGACCCGTTCGAGATGACGCTGCCCGAGCTCGGGCTGGTGCTGATGCAGGACGCCGAGACCGGCGAGCAGATCTTCGTCGACACCGGCGCGCACGGCTTCCGTGAACGCTTCGAGGCCGCCGCGGCACGGCGCGAGACGGAACTGCGCGGTGCCCTGGCGCGCGCCGGCGTCGACACGCTCGAACTGCCCACCGATGGCGACCTCGGCGACGCAATCCTCGCCTTCGTGGATGCGCGCCGCCAGCGCAGCCGGCTCGCGGCGGGGGCGCTGCCGCTGAATGCACGGAGGCACGCATGAACGACGTCGGGGCCATTGTCGGCTCGGTGAACTTCCTCTGGCAGGAAGCCCTGTGGGCGTTGCTGCTGCTGCCGTTGCTCGTGTTGTTGTACGTCTGGCTGCTGAACCGGCGCAAGAAAACCGCGGTGGCCTGGTCGAGCCTGGGCATCATCAAGGAAGCGATGGGCAGGCAGCGCCTTTGGCGCCGGCATGTGCCCCCCGTGCTGATGCTCGCCGCGATCACCTCGCTGATCGTCGCCACCTCGCGACCCACCGCGGTCATCACGCTGCCGCTGGTGGAGCAGACCATCATCCTGGCGATGGACGTCTCGGGCTCGATGCGCGCTGCCGACGTGGAGCCCAACCGCCTGGTCGCATCGCAGAACGCGGCCAAGGCTTTCATCGCCGAGCTGCCGCGCTCGGTGCGCGTGGGCGTGGTGTCGTTTGCCGGTACCGCGGCCGTCGTGCAACCGCCCACGCTGTCGCGTGACGACGTCGTGGCCGCGATCGACCGCTTCCAGCTGCAGCGCGGCACCGCGATCGGCAGCGGCATCGTGCTCAGCCTGGCGACGATCTTCCCCGACGCCGGCATCGACCTGTCGCAGATCACCGGTCAGCGCCTGATGCCCAAGGCGCTGGGCGACACCAAGCCGGATAAGGAGTTCACCCCGGTCGAGCCCGGCAGCTACACATCGGCCGTGATCGTCCTGCTCACCGACGGGCAGCGCACGACCGGCCCCGACTCGATGGATGCGGCCAAGATGGCCGCCGACCGCGGCATCAAGATCTACACCGTGGGCATCGGCACCAAGGAGGGTGAGACGATCGGATT
>JAOUIM010000524.1 GCA_029884035.1 Aquincola sp.
GACCGTCACCGCGGAGCTGAACTGTTCGCCGGCGGCAATTCCGACAGCGAGTTGATCGAGCGCATCCGGCGCCGCGCGGACACGGTTTATCATCCGGTCGGAACCTGCCGCATGGGCCATGACGAAATGGCGGTTGTGGATCCCGCGTTGCGGGTGCGGGGAGTCGACCTTTCGGTGGTCGACGCTTCCGTCATGCCCACGTTGATCGGCGGAAACACCAATGCGCCGACCATGATGATTGCCGAGAAGGCAGCCGAGCGGCTTGCCGCCTGAAGCCGGGCGGCGCGCGGTCATGAATCGGCGCTGAGGAAATTACCCCAAGCTATTGTCGTTGCAGGGATAGCGTGGGCGTGCCAGCCGCCCGTTGTGGAGTGCGCGCAACAAGTCACAAGATGGTCGCAAATCGCGGCCGACAGGCTGTAACATTCCCGCACTATCCGGTTCCTGTCGAAATAATAGGGGAGCACCTCCATGTCCGACCGTCGCCGTTCGGTTCGTCTCGCCGCCGCCGTGTCGTCCATTCTCTCCGCACCCGCGATAGCGGTCGGTGCGGGGCTCGCCATCGCGCTAGCCGCCGCGCCCGTGGCGCAGGCGCAGGAAACCGCCGCGCAATTGAGCGGTTACGTCGTCAGCGCGGATGGCCAGCCGCTCGCCAGGGCACAGGTCACGATCGTGCACGTGCCGACCGGCACGACCGCGACGGTGACGACCACGAACTCCGGCCAGTTTGTCGCGACCGGCCTTCGGGTCGGTGGCCCGTACCGCGTCACGGCGAAGGCCCCGGGCATGCAGGATGCGGCCGTCGAGGACCTGTACACCCAGCTCGGGCAGCGCGCCTCGGTGACGCTGGTGGCGCAGCCGATCGTGCAGCTCGCGGGCGTCGAGGTCACGGGCGCCTCGGAGCGCGACGTGACGATCGGCGCAGGCAGCCGGTTCAGCGCGCAGGAGGTCAAGGATCTGCCGTCCATCAGCCGCGACATCAAGGACGTCGTGCGCATCGATCCGAAGGCCTGGGTCGACCCGACCAACTCGGACGCCCTCGAAATCGCGGGCGTCAACAATCGCTACAACACGATCACCGTCGACGGCGTGCGCCAGAGCGACGATTTCGGTCTCAACAACAACGGCTACCCGACCCAGCGCAGCCCGCTGTCGGTGGACGCGATCGAGTCGTTCTCGGTGCTGTCGGCGCCGTTCTCGGTGGAGTACTCGAGCTTCCGCGGCTCGACCATCAACGTCGTGACCAAGTCCGGCACCAACGAATTCACCGGATCGGCGTACTACTACACCGGCGACGACAGCATGGTCGGCGACAAGAGCAAGGACCGGGATCTCGAGTTCACCTTCGATGAGGAGACCTACGGCGGTACCTTCGGCGGCCCGATCATCCAGGACAAGCTGTTCTTCTTCCTGAACTACGAGAAGCTCGACCGCACCGCGCCGCAGGACTTCGGGCCCGCGGGCTCGGGATACGCGGTCGAGATAAACGGCGTCACCCAGGCCCAGTACGACCAGATCCTGCAGATCGCGCAGGACGTCTACGGCTTCGACGCCGGCGCGAACCGGCTCGCGACGCTGCCCGAGCAGGACGAGAAGATCCTCGGCAAGATCGACTGGAACATCAGCGACACGCAGCGCGCGTCGCTGGCCTACCAGCACACCAAGGGTAACGAGGTCATCACGTCGAACAACAGCAGCTCGCAGAACCGCATATCGGCGCCGTCCAACTGGTACAACCGCGCGATCACGCTCGATTCCTATTCCCTGCAGCTGTTCTCCGACTGGAACGAGTTCTTCTCGACCGAATTCAAGGTCGCCCGCAAGGAAGTCGAGGTGCGCCAGGACTCGCTGCAGGGAACGGACTTTGCGGAGATGCAGATCCGGACACCGGTCGTCACCGCCCCGGGCGTGACCCCGGTCCTCGGGGGCGGCACGATGTACATCGGCCCGGACGAGTTCCGTCACGCCAACTACCTGACGAACGATCTCGACACGATCAAGCTGAAGGGCAATTTCTTCCTCGGCGACCACACGGTCACCGTCGGCTACGAACGCGAGATGCTGGACATCTTCAACGTGTTCGTGCCGCGCAGCCAGGGCCAGTACCTCTTCTCGAGCATCGCGAACTTCCAGAACCGGGTCGCGACCAACCTGAACTACACGAATGCGTTCACCAACGACGCGAACGACGGCGCCGCGGCATTCAGCTACGACGTCGACAGTTTCTACGTGCAGGAGGAATGGCAGGTCAACCCGGACTTCAAGCTCCAGGCCGGCGTGCGCATGGACAAGTTCTCGAGCAGCGACGAGCCGCGCCTGAACAATAGGTTCCTCGAGCGCTACGGCTTCAACAACCTGGCGACGATGGACGGCCGCGACCTGATCATGCCGC
>JAOUIM010000525.1 GCA_029884035.1 Aquincola sp.
CATCCGGCGCGACCTGATGCGACAGGCGGCCTGCGTCGCCGGCGCTTGGGCTGCGTGCGGTTCGCTGCCGGCGTTGGCCGCGGCGGGAGGCGAGACACGGCGTTACGCACGCACGCTGCTGGTCGGAAAGTTCGGCGACCCGTTCAAGGCTGCCAACCTCATCGTTGGCGAGCCGCACCTGTTCAATTACCCCTTCGCTGCCTCGCCGGTGTTCCTGCTCGCGCTGGACCGCCCGGTGGCTGGCACCGAACTGGCCACCGAGTCGCACGAGCGTTATGCCTCACCGGCCGGCGTGGGCCCGAACCGCTCGATCGTCGCCTTCTCGGCGATCTGTGCGCACAAACTGATGTACCCGACGCCGCAGATCAGCTTCATTGGTGTGCGCAAGGGCTTCGAATCAGAGCCGGCTCACGTGATCCACTGCTGCGGCGACCAATCGCGCTACGACCCGGCAGCCGGCGCACGCGTGATCGGCGGCCCGGCACCGCAACCGCTCGCGGCCGTTCTGCTCGAGTGGGAGGCGAAGACCGACCGCCTGTACGCCGTGGGCACGCAGGGCGGCGAAATGTTCAAGGCCTTTTTCGAGAAGTACGCCTTCAGGCTGGAGACCGAGCTCGGCAGCAGCCGCGCGCGCGCGACCACCGGCGCCACCGCGGTCGTTCTGGCGGCTGCGGCCTACAGCCGACAGTGGCAGAGCTGCCGCGTGTGAGGCGGCTCGCGGCGGGCGCACTTCGCGCCTGCGATGAAACACCGGTCGGCGAATGTGGGTTGGCGCATGCTGCATGGCGGTGCGGGTCGCGCCCTTCGATAATCCGCGCTTGCCCAGCGCGTGCGCCGGGCGCTGTCTGTCAAAGGGCCACGATGTTTCACTCTGGTTTCCGTCCGTCTTCGACCCTGACCTTGCTTGCGGTCCTGGCCGCCGCTGGCCTGGCCGGCTGCGCCACCTCCGCGGCGGCCCCGCGGGCCGACGCCGCTGCCACCACGCCGCCCGATGCGAGTCCCGTTGTGGCCCAGGCCCCTGCGCAGGCGTCCTCGGCAACGGCGCCGGCCCGAGCCGCCAGTGGCGCCGCCGCCACGGGCTCGCCGCCCAAGCCGGGCCAGCCGCCGGAGTTCGCGACGGTGATCAAGGACGCCAAGGAGATCAAGGGGCTGTTCACGCTGTGGCAGAAGGAAGAGAAGGTCTGGATCGAGTTGAAGCCGGAAGACTTCGACAGGCCCTTCTTCTTTGCGCCCAAGCTGGCCCGCGGCATCGGCGAGGCCCGCATCTTCGGCGGTTCGATGTCGGTCACCGGAAGCCGGGTCGACGAGCGCATCGTCGAGTTTCGGCGCCTGCACAACGTGGTGCAGCTGGTGGCGGTCAACACCGAATACCTGGCGCGCGATCCCAAGTCGCCGGAGGCACGAGCTGTCGCTGCCGCCTTCGCGCACAGCCTGCTCGCCAGCGCCACCGTGGCCAGCCAGGCGCATCCGGATCGAAAGACGGTCCTGGTGGAGGCCAATGCGCTGCTTCTGAGTGACATGCTCGGCATTGGCGCCGCGCTTCAGCGATCGTTCCGCCAGGGCTACGCACTCGAGGGCCGCAACACGCAGTTCACGTCGGTGCGCGGCAAGCCCGAGTCGGTCGTGTTCGGCTACGACGCGCACTTCTACACTGCCAATCTCGCGGTGCCGCAGCCGGGGGCGTCGCCGGGTGCCCCGGCACCCACGATCCCCCGCGCGGCTCCCGATCCACGCAGCCTGGTGCTCGGCCTGCACGTGGAGATCGGCAAGCTGCCCGACACGCCGATGCGCCCGCGCGTGGCCGACGAGCGCCTCGGCCATTTCACGACGACGGTGCAGGACTTCAGCAGCGACCTCGC
Organism: Aquincola sp.; assembly: GCA_029884035.1. Lineage (GTDB taxonomy): Bacteria > Pseudomonadota > Gammaproteobacteria > Burkholderiales > Burkholderiaceae_C > CADEEN01. The sequence continues at coordinate 1,860 of JAOUIM010000525.1, forward strand.
GCGCACCCCGCGCCAGGCGTACGTGAATCGCTGGCGGCTCGAGAAGAAGGATCCGTCGGCGGAATTGTCCGAGCCGGTCAAGCCCATCACCTACTGGCTCGATCGCACGATTCCGCTGCAGTACCGCGAAGCCATCACGCGCGGTGCGCTGGCGTGGAACAAGGCGTTCGAGCGCATCGGTTTCAAGGACGCGGTGGTCGTGAAGGTGCAGCCCGACGATGCCGATTTCGACACCCTGGACGCCGACGTCGCGTCGATCCGGTGGATGACCAATGCGCAGCCAGGGTTCGGTGCGATCGGCCCGAGCCAGGTCGATCCCCGCACCGGCGAGATCCTCGACGCCGACATCGCGGTCGAGAGCCTGTCGTCGCGCAGCATCCGTGCGCTGCGCTCGCAGATTCTCAGCGGCCGCCTCGAGGTCGATTGGCCCGTCCTGATGCAGTCGCCCGATGCCGCGAGGGCCCTGGGATCCGAGCGCGAACCACCCGCGCTCGCGGCGCTGAATGGCCACCAGCCGGGACCCG
>JAOUIM010000116.1 GCA_029884035.1 Aquincola sp.
CGGGCACGATGCGCGGATCGAGCAGGTGGTTGGCCGAGTGCGGGTGCAGCAGCGACAAGCCGCAGTCGTAGAGCGACGCTTCGACGAACTGGCCCTTGCCGCTTTGGCTGCGCTCCTGCAGCGCGAGCAGGATGCCCAGCGCCGCATTCAGGCCGGTGGCGATGTCCACCACCGGCACGCCCAGGCGCACGCCCGGCCGGTCGGCGTCTCCGTTGATGCTCATCAGGCCCACCATCGCCTGGATCGCGGCGTCGTAGCCAGGCAGCCCGCCCTTGGGGCCGTCGGCGCCGAAGCCGCTGACGCGGCAGTGCACCAAGCGCGGGAATTTCGCGCTCAACGTGTCGAAGCCCAGGTCCCACTTTTCCATCGTGCCGGTCTTGAAGTTCTCCACCAGCACGTCGGCGTCGGCCAGCAGCGCGAGCAGCGCCTCGCGTTGCGCGGGTTGTGCCAAGTCCATCGTCATGCCGCGCTTGTTGCGGTTGAGACCCAGGAAGTAGCTCGCGGTACCGTGGGCGTCGAACGGCGGGCCCCAGCCGCGCGTCTCGTCGCCTTGCGGCGGCTCGATCTTCAGCACGTCGGCGCCGTGGTCGGCCAGGATCTGCGTGCAGTACGGGCCGCCGAGCACGCGCGACAGGTCGATGACTTTCAGGCCGGCGAGCGCGCCCGCCTTGAGGGTGGGGTTCGGGTTCATGGCGCGGATCGTAGGCGCGCGTTCATAGCCTCAAGGCTCGAGCACGATGCGCCCGCGCGCGCGGCCCGCGCGCAGGTCCGCGAGCGCCTGCGACGCGGCGTCGAGCGGGCGCTCGTCCAACGGCAGCGCGGGCAGCGCGCCGTCCTGCGCCAGCGCGAGCAGGTCGCGCAGGTCCTGCAGCGTGCCGACGTAGGAGCCCAGCACGCTCACCGCCTTCATTGCCAGCATCACCGGCACCACCGGGGCCGCGCCGCCGAACAGACCCACGCACACCAGGCGCCCGCCCTTGCGCAGCGCGCCCAGGCCGAACGCAAAGCTGCTGCCCGAGCCGACGAAGTCGATTGCGGCGGCCACGCCTCCGCGCGTGGCCTTGGCCAGCGCCTTGCCCGCATCGGCGGCCGTGGGGTCGATCACCTCTCCGGCGCCGGCCGCGCGTGCGAGGTCGGCCTTCGACGCATCGACCTCGGCCACGACGATGGCCGCGTCCGGGTACAGGCGGCGCGCCAGGCGCACGCCCGACAGGCCCACGCCACCGGCGCCGATGACCAGCAGCGTGTCGCCGGCGGCCAGCGGCGCGGCCTTTTTCAGCGCGCCGTAGGCCGTGATGCCTGCGCAGGCGTAAGTGCACGCCTGCGCGGGCGGCACGCGGCCCGGGTCCACCAGATAGCGGGGGTGCGGCACCAGCACATGGTCGGCAAAGCCGCCGGCGCGCTGCAGGCCCAGAACGCGCGGCGCGGCGCACAACTCCTCGTGGCCCGAGGCGCAGACGTTGCACACGCCACAGCCGATCCACGGGTACGCGACACGGGTGTCGCCGACGGCCACGCCCATGGCATCAGGGCCGAGCGCAACCACACTTCCCGCGATCTCGTGGCCCAGCGTGTGAGGCAGCGCGATGCCGCGCGAGAGATCGAGCTTCTGGCCTTCGGCCAGCGAGAAGTAGCCATCGTGCAGGTGCACATCGCTGTGGCACACGCCGCAGTGGCTCACGCGCAGCAGCACCTCGCTGCCCTGCGGCTGCGGGGTGGCGCGCAGCGCCTGCGCGAGCGGCGCGCCGAACGAGTCGACCTGGTAGCTTTTCATGCCGGCAGTGTCGCACCGCGGCCGCGAGCGCGACAGCGCTACACCCCCAGCAGCGAGGCCAGTTCCTTGCTCTGACGCAACCCGGCGGCAGGACCTTCGAGCACGAGCTGCCCCTTCTGCAGCACGACGGCACGGTCGGCGTGTTCGAGCACCTTGCGGTAGTTGCGGTCGACGATCAGCGCGGCGATGCCGCTGTCGCGGATGGTGCCGATGACGCGCCAGATCTCGGCCACGATCAGCGGCGCCAGACCTTCGGTGGCCTCGTCGAGGATGACCAGTTCGGGCTGTGTCATCAGCGCGCGGCCGATCGACAGCATCTGCTGCTCGCCGCCCGAGAGCTGGCTGCCGAGGTTGTTCACGCGCTCGGACAGCCGCGGGAACGTGGCCATCACGCGATCGTAGGTCCAGGCGCTGCGGCCGTTGCGCGGCAGCTTCGCCGCCATGAGGAGGTTCTCCCGCACGCTGAGGTTGGGGAACACGCCGCGGCCTTCGGGCACGTAGGCCACGCCGCGGCGCGCCACCTCGTGCGGGCTGGCGTGCGAGAGGTCCTGGCCGAACACGCGGATGCGGCCGGCGCGCTGCGTCACGTGGCCGAGCAGTGTGCGGATCAGCGTGCTCTTGCCCATGCCGTTGCGGCCGAGCAGGCCCACGGTCTCGCCACGACCGATCGCGATGTCGATGCCGTGCAGCACGTGGCTCGAGCCGTACCAGGCGTGGACGCCTTGTGCGTCGAGGATCGGGTCGTCGGTGGCAGCCATCGTCACGGTCGGTCAATGCTCGCCGAGGTAGGCCGCCTGCACCTCGGCACTCGCGCGCACCGCCTCGGGCGTGTCGCTGGCGATCACGCTGCCGTTGACCATCACGGTGATGCGGTCGGCGATGCGGAACACCGCGTCCATGTCGTGCTCGACGAGCAGGATCGCATGGCCTTCGCGAAGGTCGGCCAGCAGCTCGAGCATGCGGTCGGTCTCCTCGGCGCCCATGCCGGCCAGCGGTTCGTCGAGCAGCAGCACCTGCGGGTCGGTGGCCAGGCACATCGCGATTTCGAGCTGGCGCTTCTGGCCATGCGACAGCAGCCCGGCTTCGCGGTCGAGGAAGTCGGTCAGGCCCGCGCGCTCGGCCGAGCGTGCAGCCGCGGCACCGCTGTCCTTGCATCGCTGCGCGTCCTGCCACCAATGCCAGGGCTTCTGGGTATTGGCCTGCGCGGCCAGGCGGCAGTTCTCCAGCACGGAAAAGCTCTGGTAGATCGTGTTGCGCTGGTAGCTGCGGCCCAGGCCGGCACGGGCACGCCGCGGCTGGCTCCAGGCGGTGACGTCCTGGCCGAGCAGCTCGACCTGGCCCCCGGACGGCGCGATCTCGCCCGACAGGATGTTGATCAGCGTGCTCTTGCCGGCGCCATTGGTGCCGATCACCGCATGCACCTGGCCGCGCTCGAGATCGAGCGACACGCTGTTGACCGCGACCAGCCCGCCCCAGCGGCGGGTGATGTCGTGTCCGCGCAGCAGCACTTCAGCCATCGCGACCCTCGCCCATCGGCTCGCTGCGCCGCATGTCGGTGCCGAACAGGCGGCGGCGCACTTCGGCCGGCACGCCCACCAGGCCGCGCGGCAGCAGCGCCACGCTGATGATGATCGTCAGCCCCAGGCCCAGGTGCCAGTGCTTTGCAAAGCCGCCGAAGATCGCCTCGGACTTGAACAGTTCCTGCAGCAGCACGAAGGCGAAGGCGCCGATCAGTGCCCCGCGCAGGTGGCCGATGCCGCCGAGGATGATCATGATCAGCACAGCCCCCGACTCGTGCCAGGAGAGCAACTCGGGGTTGACGAATCCGTCCTTGACGGCGAAAAGGAATCCGGCGAGCCCGGCGATGCCGCCCGACAGCGTGAACGCCGCGAGCTTGTAGGGGTAGGTGGAAAAGCCCGTCGCGCGCATGCGCTGCTCGTTGACGCGGATGCCCGCGAGCGCGCGGCCGAAGCGCGAGCGCCCCACCAGCGCGAGAAAGCCGAATGTGGCAACAAGCACCGCGAGCGTGAAGGCGTAGAACACCAGCGGATTGTCGAGGTCGAGCAGGCCCGCAATCTCAGGCTTGACGTTGAGGTAGATGCCGTCGGTGCCGCCGCCCAGCGGCGTGTCGTGCACGACGTAGTAGGCCATCTGCGCGAACGCGAGCGTGACCATGATGAAGTACACGCCCTTGGTGCGCAGCGACAGCGCGCCGACCGCAAGCGCATACGCCGCGGCCAGCGCCACGCTGGCCGGCAGCAACCACAGCAGCGAGGCCGCCTCGCTCTCGGGCGACAACACGACCGCGGTGTAGGCGCCGATGCCGAAGAACGCGGCCTGCCCGAAGCACACCAGCCCGGTGCCGCCCACCAGCAGTTCGAGGCTGAGCGCGAAGATCGCGAAGATCATGATCTTCGCGACGAGGTCGATGCCGTACTTGCCGCCGAAGAACGGGAACAGCGCGAGCGCACCGAACGCGAGCGCGACGAACAGGAGCTTGCCCTTGTCGACTTGCACGGTCATCCGGCCTTGAACAGGCCGTCGGGACGCCACAGCAGGATCAGCGCCATCAGCACGTAGACCAGCACGCCAGCGGCCTGCGGCAGCAGCACCTTGCCGAACGTGTCGACGATGCCGATCAGCAAGGCGGCGAGCAGCGCGCCGCGGATCGATCCGATGCCGCCAATCACGACGACCACGAAGCAGATGATCAGCACCGAGTTGCCCATGCCTGGATACACCGACGACACCGGCGCGGCGACCATGCCCGCGAGCACCGCGATCGCCACACCGGCGGCGAACACGACGCGGTAGAGGAACGTGATATCGATGCCCAGCGACTGCACCATCTCGCGGTTGGTGCTGCCGGCGCGGATCATCATGCCCAGGCGGGTGCGCGTGAAGACGAAGTACATCGCCAGCGCGAGTGCCACGCACACGCCGCTGATGAACAGTCGGTACACCGGGTACTGCTGCACGTCCGACAGCGTGATGCTGCCGGCCAGCAGCGGCGGTATCGGCACCCCGTGCACGTCGTCGCCGACGAGCAGGCTGCGCAGTTCCTCGAACACCAAGATCAGACCGTAGGTCATCAGCACCTGCTGCAGGTGCTCGCGTTCGTACAGGTAGCTGTAGAACAGCCACTCGAGCACGTAGCCGAAGACCACCGACAGCACCAGCCCCACCGCGAGCACGGAGAAGAAACCGCCGCCGAAGGTGCTGCCAACGATCGGCGCGAGCGCGTAGGCCATGTAGGCGCCGATCATGTAGAAGCTGCCGTGCGCCAGGTTGATGACGCCCATGATCCCGAAGATCAACGTCAACCCCGAAGCGACCAGGAACAGCAGCAGCCCGTACTGCAGCGCGTTCAGGCACTGGATCAGGAAGGTGGCGAGGTCCATCAGGCGCTGGCTCGGTTTTCTTGCAGGAAGGCGACGACTGCGGAGATCACGCGCTCGGGCTGGTCGCGGTGCGGACTGTGACCGCAATCGGGCAGCTCCAGGAGCCGGGTTTTCGGCAGGCGGCGGGCGATGCCGCGGATCTGCTCGAGTGTGCCGTACTCGTCGTCGATGCCCTGCAGTGCGAGCAGCGGACAGGCAATGGTCTCGATTTCGCGCTCGATCGACCACTGCTTGAACGGCGGATGCAGCCAGATGTCATTCCAGCCCCAGAAGGCGGAATCGGGGTCGTCGTGGTACCGGGCCAGGCGTGCTCGCAGGTCGGTGTCGCGATACGCGTCGCGCGCCTTGGCAATGCTGGCCACCGACAGGTCCTCGACCAGAATGTGCGGCGCCAGCACGACCGCGCCGGCCACGCGATCGGTGAAGCGGGCCGCGTGCAACAGCGCGATCGAGCCGCCGTCGCTGTGGCCGAACAGCCAGACCGGCTCATCGATATGCAGGGCCTCGAGCAGCGCCGGCAGCACCTCGTGCGCCTGGCGGTGCATGAAGTCCAGGCCCCAGGCCTCCTCGGCGGTGCGCGGCGTCGAGCGGCCGTAGCCCGGGCGCGAGTACACGAGCCCGCGAGTACCCGCGGCAGCACACAACCGGCCGGGAAAATCCCTCCACATCGACAACGATCCCAGCCCCTCGTGCAGGAACACCACCAACGGTGCATCGCGGCGACGGCGATCGATCCAGGCATGCTCGATCCGGACCGAACGCCCTGCCCAGGCGATCTCGACGAAGCTGCTCATGCGGTCAGCGCGCCTGCGCCTCTCGCTCCCGCAGCTTGAAGCGCTGGATCTTGCCTGTCGCGGTCTTGGGCAGTTCAGTCACGAACTCGATGAAGCGCGGGTACTTGTAGGGCGCGAGGCGGTCCTTGACGAACGCCTTGAGCTCGTCTTCGGTGGCGCTGCTGCCGGGCTTGAGCACGACGAAGGCCTTGGTCTTGGTCAGGCCCTCGGCGTCCTCCTTGCCGATCACCGCAGCCTCGAGCACCGCCGGGTGCTGCACCAGCGTGGCCTCGACCTCGAACGGGCTGACGTAGATGCCGCTGACCTTGAGCATGTCGTCGCTGCGGCCGCTATACGTATAGCTTCCGTCGCCGTTCTTGACGTACTTGTCGCCGCTCTTGGTCCAGCCGCCCTGGAAGGTCTCGCGCGTCTTGGCGCGGTTGCCCCAGTACATCATCGCGGCGCTCGGACCGGCGATGTAGAGGTCGCCGGGTTCGCCGTCAGACACCGGGCCGCCGTCGTCGCCGCGCAGTTCGATCGTGTAGCCGGGCACCGGCCAGCCGGTGGTGCCGTAGCGCACCTTGCCCGGGATGTTGGACAGGAAGATGTGCAGCATCTCCGTCGAGCCGATGCCGTCGATGATCTCCACGCCGTATTGGCGCGTGAAACGCTCGCCGATCTCCGCCGGCAACGCCTCGCCGGCCGACGACGCCAGCCGCAATGCGACCTCGCTCTTCTTGGGCAGGTTCAGCGACGCGAGCATGCCGGCATAGCCGGTGGGCGCGCCGAAGAACACCGTGGGTTTCGTGCCTTGTACTTCGCCACGCCAGCGCTTGAACACCGCGTCGGGCGTGGGCCGCTCGGCCATCAGCAGTGTGGTCGCCCCCACCGCGAGCGGGAAGGACAGCGAGTTGCCCAGGCCGTAGGCGAAGAACAGCTTGGCCGCCGAGAAGCAGACGTCGCGCTCGGTGAGCCGCAGCACGCGTTTGCCGTACAGCTCCGCCGTCCAGTAGCCATTGGCCTGCGAATGCACCGTGCCCTTGGGCCGTCCGGTCGAGCCCGACGAGTAGAGCCAGAAGCCGGGGTCGTCGGCACCGGTGGCCGCCGGCTTGACCAGTGGCGTTTGCGCGGCGAGGAAGGCCTCGAACTCCACCTCGTGCGGTGCGAGCGGTGCGACGGGGCGCGACACGATGACCTTGGCCACCTCGTGGTCCGACTTGGTCATCGCGCTGGCCAGCGCGGGCAGCAGCGCGCCGGACACTAGCGCCGCCTGTGCGCGCGAGTGCTCGAGCATGTAGGCATAGTCGTCGGCGGTCAGCAGCGTGTTCACCGCCACCGGCACGATGCCGGCGTAGATCGCGGCGAGGAAGGCCACCGGCCAGTCGTTGCAGTCGTGCATCAGCAGCAGCACGCGCTCCTCGCGCTTGAGCCCCTGCGCGCGCAGCGCAGCAGCCATGCGGCGCACGCGCTCGTCGAGCGCTCCGTAGCTGAGCGTGCCCTGGTCGTCGAGGTAGGCCGGCCGCGCCGCGCGGCCCGTGTTGGCGGCCAGCAGGTGTTGCGCAAAGTTGAAGCGCTCGGGGGGCGGCGCGACGTCGATGGTGTCGGTCATGTCTGTCTCCTCGGATCGGTGCGCCTGGTCAGCGTGTGAACTCGATGCGACCTTCAGGCAGCAGGTAAAGCACCAGCGCGCGGCCCTGCGTGACGGTCGGGCGGTGCGCGGTGCCGGGGCCGTAGACGCACCAGCCTGCGGGGCGGCCGTCGAAGCGCGCGTTCTGGCCGTCCACCGGCATGACCAGGTCGATCTCACCGTTGGGGTGGCTGTGGTGCGGGCCAGCCACATCGGCCATGTCGACCACGTCGACCGAGAAGCCGTGCAGGTCGGGCGCCGGCTTGAAGATGCGGCCGTACCTGATGCCGCCGCCCTCGCGGTTGCACAGCCACCCCTCGGCGACGCCTTCACGGCACGACGCCCTCAGCGCGTCGAACGTCGGGCTGCCCGCGCCGTGCTCGCGGTTGAGCCAGGCGTCGAGGCCCTCGTCGAGCGCGCGGCCGGCGAGCTCGGCGGTCAGCGCCGCGATCTGCTGGCGAAAAGTGGCTTCGGACATGGCGTCTCCTCGGTGTCCGGGTCGCCGGCCTTGCGGCGGCGGTCATCATGCAGTATCTTGCGTGTCAGAACTTTAGAACTCGATCCTACTGATGTCAAGCACTATAGTTCATGTTCCGGGAAACTCCCTGGAGGCAGAGCCCGCGGAGTCGGAGAAGAACCCTTTCCTGGTGGCGCTGGGCGAACGTGTGCGCGCACTGCGCTCGCGCCGCGGCATCACGCGCAAGGCGCTGTCGCTGGCCGCCGACGTGTCGGAGCGGCATCTGGCGAACCTCGAGTACGGCATCGGCAATGCGTCGATCCTGGTGCTGCTGCAGGTGGCGCAGGGACTGCAGTGCTCGCTGGCCGAGCTGCTCGGCGATGTGACGACCTCGTCGCCCGAGTGGTTGCTGATCCGCGAGTTGCTCGAACACCGCGACGAGTCCACGCTGCGCCGCGTGCGCGTGACGATCGGCGAGATGCTGGGGACCGGAGGCGAGCGCGGCGCCGCCGCCGGCCAGGCGCGCTCGCGCAGCTCCCAGATCGCTCTGATCGGTCTGCGCGGCGCGGGCAAGTCGACGCTCGGCGCGATGCTTGCAGAGGACCTGGGCTTTCCCTTCGTCGAGCTCAGCTGCGAGATCGAGAAGTTCGCTGGCTGCAGCATCAGCGAGATCCAGGCGCTGTACGGCCAGAACGCCTATCGCCGCTACGAGCGCCGCGCGCTCGAGGAGGCGATCCAGATCTACCCCGAGGCGGTGATCGCCACGCCCGGCGGCCTGGTGTCCGACGCGGCCACCTTCAACCTGCTGCTCGCCCACTGCACGACGGTATGGCTCAAGGCCGACGCGGAAGACCACATGCAGCGCGTCGTCGCGCAAGGTGACACCCGGCCGATGGCCGCCAGCCGCGAGGCGATGGACGACCTGAAGAGCATCTTGGCCGGCCGCGCCGCCTTCTACTCGAAGGCCGACCTGCAACTCGACACAAGCGCCCAGCCGCTGCAGGCCACCTTCCAGGCGCTGCGCAAGCTGGTGCGCGAAGCGCTCAGGCTGCCTGCCTGAGATAGTTACAAAAAACATGCAGTAAATTGCTTGCATCCGCCAATATAATGCACTATCATGCATCTCATCGGTGGGTCAGCCACCGGCAATTGAATGCATCATCCAGGAGACCCCGATGAGCGATGCCGCCCCCCGCGTCGACTACCAGACCCATCCATCCCAGTACCG
>JAOUIM010000117.1 GCA_029884035.1 Aquincola sp.
AGGCGGTAGATCGTCGAGCGACCGAGGCCGGTGGCGATCAGCACGGTTGGCAGTCGGGCGAACACGCGCGGCGGCGCGCTGCTGAACGGCGACGGGGGAGCGATGGTGGATTTCATGGGCAGAGTCAGATCGGGTGTCCTGCGGCTACCCACTCTATTTGCTGTTGTGGCCCATTCGCGTGCTGATTCAGGTCGAAAAACCATCGCTGGTTTGGCTCGCAAATTGCTTTGCAGTCGAGGCTTCTTGGCGCTGGAGGACGGCCGCGCCGCTCGTGACATGCTGGATTCAGGCTGAAATCTTGCGCGCGACATGTTCTTTCGTACGCCGGGTCTGTAGTGGCCAGCGATGACGCTCGATCGGCACGCGCACAGCGTCGTCTGATGGGGGCGCGACGTGAGCCGCAGATCGTGCTTTAGTGGCGCAGCCCGAGCATCATGGTCAGTTCTTGCGTCGGCGACTCGACGAAGCCATGTCTTGCATAGAACGCCTTGGCGTCAGCGTCGATCGCATGACATAACAGGGCGCAGGCACCGATCAGATCCGCTGCCTGGAGCGAGCGCAGCACGGCATCCTTGAGCAGCCCGCCGCCGACACCGCGCCCCAACCACGCGTCATCCACCGCCAGTCGGCCGAGCACGACCACCGGCAGCGGATTGGGCATGTTGCGCCGCAAGCGCGAGGGCGCCAACTGGACGTCCAGCGAGCCGGCGGCCAGGGCGTAGTAGCCCACCACGCGAAGCTCTTCGGCGCAGACGACGTAGGTGCGCGTGGCGCCGCTCGATGCGTTCGCCAGCGCGCGTCGCCGCAGCCAGTCGTTGAGCGACTCGTGCCGGCACTGGAACAACGCGGTGTTGTGCTCGGCCGTGATCGGAACCGGCGGCCCGAGCGCGGCGAGCTTCACTTCTCCCAAGGCGAACGCTTGGCCAGCAGCCGTTGCAGCGCGACGTTCTTGCCCAGCGGTGCATCCATCAGAGCGACGAAGGCCTTGTACTGTTTGGGCGTCACGGTGAAGAGCGTCTGGTCGAGCAATACCTGCTGCGCCTTCTCGCGCGACGCTTCGAGCATGAACTCCGTGCGGCTCTTGCCCTGCAACTGGGCTGCGCGGTCAATCAGCTCTCGCTGCGAGGCCGGTGTGCGCAGGTTGATGACGGTGGAGGCGGGCGAGTTCATGCGCTCACTTTAGCAGATGTGTGGACGTTGTGCATACGCCCCACGGTGCGCTTGGGCGCGACGGGTGGCAGTGCGGCACGCGGCGACGCAAGCGCCTTCAGGCGTGACCCGAGCGCATCGAAGGCTTTGGCCTGGGCAGCGCTGCGGCGATCGCGAATGTAGGTGCGCCGCACGCGACTCTCGATCATGTGATTGAGGCACTCGTCGATCACGTCGCCGCTGATGCCGAGGCTGGCCATCAAGGTCGCTGTGGTGCGCCGCAGGTCGTGCGCCGTCCAGCGGCCTCCAGGCAAGACAAGTGCTGACGTCGCCTTCGTGCGCCCCCGGAGCCGTCGCGTCGGCTCGCGCTGCCGGTCACTCAACTGCTTGCCCAAGGACTTCACATTGACGGGGCCGCTGGCTGCCAGGTTCGGAAAGACCCAGGCCACCGACCGATCCGGGCCATCCGGCTCGGACTCGCGCAGGGCGAACAGTTGCCGGAACTGCTCCAACGCAAAGGCGCTGAGGCGGACGGTGTGGTCTCTCTGGTTCTTCGTTTCCGGCAGGTGCCACGTCCGACGCTCGAGATCGACGATACCGAGCTTCACTTCGCAGGCGTTGGCGGTGGATTGAAGCTGCGCACGCGGCTGCGGTGAGTCCGCCCAGGTCGCGCCCAGCAGTTCGCCGACCCGCACTCCGGTCGAGAGGATCAACCACACGCCACAGACGAATCGACTCTGCAGGCCCGAGCCGGGCAGAACCTTGGCCAGCATGCGCACTTCATCGACCGACAGCACGCGCGCCCGCTCCGTAGGTGTGCCACCAACGTCGCGCTTGGTGATGGTGTCGAGCGGGTTGCGCTGAATGAGGTCGCGAGCGAGCGCGAAGCGGAACATCTGCTTCAGGTCGGTGAGCAGCACATTCGCTGTCCTGAGCTTGCCTTCGGCCTTCACCGCGTCCAGCAGCGCGAGTAGATCGCCACGCCGAACATCCTCGACGGCCACGTCGCCCAGTCGGGGAAAGATGCGGCGCTGGAACTGGGCCAGGGTGTACGCCCCGGCATCCTTGCGCCCCAAACGTCGGCCATCGGCAGCGATGCGCGGCGCGAGTTCGATCGCAGCCCAACGATCGAACAGCTTGCGAATCGTGACCCGGCGTTCCGACGCGAGGCGTGCCTCGTTCATGGCCTCATGCTCGGCTTCGATGCGCCTGCGGCGTTCGGCGCGCGGGTCGATGCCGGCCGAGCGCGTCGACCACAGCCGCCGCGCTTCAGCACGCGCGTCAGCGAGGGACTTGTGCGGATAGATGCCCAGCGGGTCGTCGGGAAAGAGACGGTGCCACTGCTGCGCGCCGCTGGCCGGGTCGCTCAGGCGCAGCACCCAGTGCAGCGCCGAGCCGCGCTTGCGCAAGTACAGCCCGCCGCCGTCATGCAGCGGTGCCGTGGCCGTCACGTCGTCGGCATACCTCTTCAAGGCGAGGGCGGTCAGGCGCTGAGTCTTGGCAGTTCGTCCCATGCAGAGCCGGCGCAAGCGCCTCCCGGGAGAGTTTGGCAACAGAATTGGCAACAGAATTCTGCGCGCTTGGGCGAGCTTTTGCGAGACGCAAAAAGACACGAAAGTGCTGCAAGTTGTTGATTTACATGGATTCTGCTGGACCGCCTGGGACGCCCTGGGATGGTGTGAAACCCTGTTTTTCTTGCATGGGGTGCAAGGGGTCGCGAGTTCGAATCCCGCCACCCCGACCATTTCTTTGTATATGCAGGGCCCGTTGCCGCAAGGTCACGGGCCCTTGTCTTCACGAGTCGCCGACGCGCACGAACTCGGGCACGGCGACTCTGCAGACGATGCCGTGCTCGCCGTTCTCGGCCCATACGACGCTGCCGCCGAGCTGCTTCACACGCTTGCGTACCCCTCCCAGCCCGAGCCCGTGTGCCCAAGCTTCGGGCCGGCGTCCGACACCGTTGTCGGCCACTGTCAGATCCAGGGCGCCGCGCTGGAGGCTGGCGTCGATCTCGACGCGCGAGGCCCGCGCATGTGCCAGCGAGTTGCTCACGAGTTCGCGCAGCACCCGCGTCAGCGCCGACCATTGCACCACGGTCAACTCGAAGTCGCGGTCATAGGTGAAGGACCAACGCAGTTCGCAGTCGGCTGCGGCCAGTCGCTGTCCGATATCGCTCTTCCACTCCGCCACGGCGTGCGACAGCGGGTGGGTCGGCGCTGCGAGACCCCGCGTCAGTGTCTTGAGGTCCTTCAGGGTGTGGCGGACATAGTCCTCCATTTCGGGCGTGGGCGCCTTGTACATCAGCGTGAGCAGGCGCGCGCCGATGTCGTCGTGCAGATCCTGGGCAATGCGGACACGCTCCTCGCTGCGCGCCCGTTCGACCGCCTGGTCGAAGGCGACCGCGCGTGTCACGAGATCGACGACGCGGTCAGCCAGACGCGCGTCGTCTTCGATGAAGAGTCGGCGGCCTCGATCGGCGAACCCCAGCACGATGGCATCCTGCGCGACTGGCGTCGAACCCAGCGGCGGGATCGGAACGACCAGGCTGGCGCCTTCGCTGACGACGCGGCTTTGCCGGACCACGCGCGCCACCGGCTGCGCATCGAGCGGATCGAACAGGTCGCGCAGCAGTGCTGTCCACTGTTCGAGCACGTCCCCCGGGTGCAATTGCACCTCGCGTGCCATGCGGTACACGCGCTCGAACAAGCGTTCGGTGGTCAGTCGCTGCTGCGACACGAATTGCGAGACCAGCCACTGACGCGCACCAGCGTACAGCGCCAGCGCGATGAACAGCGCGAGTGTCATGGACGCGAAGTTGCCGAGCGAGAAGATGGCCACGAACAGCAAGTCCAGCGCAGTGGCCACGGTGCTCACGCCTGCGAGCAAGGAGAACTCTCGCATCAACTGCTGGGTGCGAGACAGGAAGGGCAGCATCAGCAGCATGGCGACCAGCGCGATCAACCATACGGTCGAGCCGATGAACGCGGCCTGCGCGTGCAGGCGCACATCGAGCGCCGCGATCATCGCGGTGAGGAGAACGAGCGTGACAATCATCGCGCCGCACAGGCGAGCCAGCTGGTGCGCCAGTGGGTGCGGCGGCTCGCGCCGAATCCACGACAGCTGGACGATCGTGAGGACCGCGCCACCGATCGCGAGGCCTTGCGTCCACCACCAGCCGTGCCCGAGTCGGCCCGCGCCCAGAAGCGCCGTCAAACCCAATGCCAATAGCCAGCCCGACAATGCACGCAAGTCGCCTTGCGGCAGCCGCCGCGGGTGCATGTTCGTGACATGCACCAGTGCCGCAGCGGTGGCGAGGTCGAACAGCGTCCTTAGGATCTGCTCCCAGTGCATCAGCCCGGGCGGCCAGCCCGGCGTTGGTGTGGACAGCACCGCCACGAACATCAGGTTGCCGATCTGGGCGAAAGCCATCAACGCATACAGGACGTTGCGCGGCTCGGGCCGCGTCAGCACCACCACCATCGTGACGAGGTAGAGCAGCAGCGCAAGGCTCGCCAAGAGCCAGAACGTCCAGCCCAGCCCGGCCGCACCTCGCGGCCTGACCGCGATCTCGCGCATCACGCCGCGGCCATCGGTCAGGCGCACGGGCCCGGCGGCAAGCGCAGCGCCGAGCACGTCGTGCTGGCGCGCGAGGTCGATCCGATCCGCGTCGCCTGCCAGCCAGCGTGCCGACCGCTGCAGCAGCAAGGCATCGATGTGGTGGGCCCGGCCCTCACGGTCGACCAGCCCCGATGCGTCGATCGGTGGCGCGGTGGGGCCACTGACCTGCAGCGTGCCATTGGTGCCTAGGGACAGCGTCGCGTCGAGCGCCGGCCACGCCGTCACGACCCGAAGCAGCGCGAACATTGCTACGCAACCGACAAGGGCAGCCAGCACCAGCGCTCGCAGGCGCCAACCGATCCACCGCGCCGAAGGCGACCGGATGCGCAAGCGTCTGTCCCAGGCCGCATCGTCGACGTGCGCGTCGCTGCCCGCAGGCTGCGGGCCGGGGATTCTCGTCGGCAGGGAAGACATGCGCGGCCGACCTGGGCCTCAGCAGCGGCGACCCGGGATCAGACCAGGCCCTGTTTGCTCGCAAGCACCGCTGCTTCGGCGCGGCTGGAGACGTTGAGCTTCTTGTAGATCGACTTGATATGGTCGTTCACGGTGAACCACTTGATGCCCATCAGGTTGGCGATCTCCTTGATCGTGAAGCCCTTGCTCAGATAGGTCAGCACCTCGCTCTCGCGCGGAGTCAGGCGTTCGTGGTCCAGTGGCTTGTCGACCAAAGGCACGGGTTTGCTGGAGGTGAAGGCCGAGCTCGAGAGTCCGGCGTCCGCTGCGGCCGGCTCCGCATCGGCGCCGGTACGGAAATGCGTCAGCAGGCGGCGCGCGATTGCCGGAGACAACGGAGGCTGGCCGCGCACGATCTTCTGCAACTCCTCGACCAGCACCTCGAATCGGTCTTCCTTGAGCAGGTAGCCATCGGCGCCGCGCTGCAGCGCGGGGAACAGGTGGTCGTCGTCGGAGTACAGCGTGGTGACGATCTTGGTGGCGGGGTAGTGCGTGAGTTCCGCCAGCAGATCCATGCCATTGCCGTCGGGCAGCTCGAGGTCGACCAGGATCAGCTTGAAAGGGTCAGCGCCATGCATGCCGCTCGAGCCCCCCGCCAGTGCAATCAGGTTGCGCGCGGCCTCGAGGTCACCGGCCTCGGTGATCGTGATCACGTCGCTGAAGCTCTCGCGCACGACCCGGCTCAAGAAGGCACGTGCCACCGGGTTGTCTTCGAGGATCAGGACCTTGACCGCCATGGGCTCTTCTCCCTGTGCGCCGATCTTAGTGCAAGGGCCCCTCAGTTCACCAGCAACAGCTTGCCGAGCACGCGGCGAGTGCCCATCCGCACGTAGGCCTCTGGAAGGCGGTCCATCGGCAGCCTCGAATCGATCGCCGGCTTGACCTTTCCTGCCGCATGCCACGCGAACAGCTGGGCCATCTCGTGCTGGAACGCATTCGGCTCGCGGCGTGCGAACTCGCCCCAGAACACGCCGACGATCGAGGCACCCTTGAGCAGCGGCAGGTTCAGTGGCAGCGAGGGGATCGGCCCCGCTGCGAAGCCCACGACGACGTAGCGGCCACGCCACGCGATCGAACGGAACGCGGACTCGGCCAGATCACCACCCACTGGGTCGTAGACGACGTCGACACCTTTCCCCGCCGTGGCCACCTTGAGCGCATCGCGCAGGTTCTCGCGCGCGTAGTCGATCGTCGCATCGGCACCCAGGCGGGTGCAGAACGCGGCCTTCTCCGCACTCGAAACCCCCGCGATGACGTGCGCCCCGGCGGCCTTCGCGATCTGCACCGCCGCGCTGCCCACCCCACCGGCGGCGCCGAGCACCAGCACGGTCTCGCCATTGGACAGCGCTGCTCGGTCGATCAGCGCGTGGTGCGACGTGCCGTACGTGAAAGCGAATGCAGCGGCGTCGTCGAGGTCGATGGTCGCTGGCAGCGGCAGGACCTGCGCGGCGTTGGCGCAGGCGTGCGTGCCGAACCCGCCGGCGACGCCGATCGACGCGACGCGATCGCCGGGTTTCAGGTGCGTGACGCCTGCACCGATCGCATCGACCGTGCCTGAGAACTCACTGCCGGGCACGAATGGCAGGGCCGGCTTGATCTGGTACTTGCCCTGGACCGTGAGCAGGTCGGGAAAGTTCAGGCTGGCGGCATGCACCGCAACGCGCACCTGGCCGGGGGCGGGCTGCGGCGTGGGCAGATCGGCCCAGCGCAAGGCGTCGAAACCGGTCGGGTCTTCGCACAACCACGCCTTCATCGCATGCTCCTCGCTAACTGCAGCGGTGCCGGACATGGTACGGCCTGTGGCGACCAGGGCGACGATGACCACTGCCTACAATGCCTGACATGCGCATCCTCATTGCCAACGACGACGGTTATCTCGCTCCAGGGCTTGCGGCCCTCGTCAAGGCGATGCAGGGCTTGGGCGAGATCGACGTCATCGCGCCCGAACAGAACGCCAGCGGCACCTCCAACGCGCTGTCGCTGCACCGGCCGTTGTCGCTGTACCAGGGCATCAACGGGTACCGATACATCAACGGCACGCCGTCGGACTGCGTTCACGTGGCCCTCACGGGCGTGCTGCCCGTTCTACCGGACCTCGTACTCTCGGGCATCAACAACGGTGCCAACATGGGCGACGACACGCTGTATTCGGGCACCGTGGCGGCGGCGATGGAAGGCTTCCTGTTCGGCGTGCCGGCCATTGCATTCTCGCAGGTCGAGAAGGGGTGGGCCCATCTGGAGGCCGCAGCCGCGGTGGCGCGATCGGTGGTCGAGAAGGTGGTGGCCACCGCGCTGGGCCGCGGTCCTTTCCTCCTGAACGTGAACATTCCCAACCGTGCCGATGCGTTGGCGCTGCCGCGAGTGGTCACCCGCCTCGGGCGTCGCCACGCGAGCGAACCGGTGATCCGCCAGCAGAGCCCGCGCGGCGAGACCATCTATTGGATCGGTCCCGCCGGCGATGCGAGGGAAGCCGGTGAAGGCACCGACTTTCACGCCACCGCGAGCGGTCGTGTATCGATCACGCCGCTTCAGGTGGACCTCACGGACCACGCGCACCTGGCCCGCTGGAGCAACGTGTGGGCGCCCTGATGCAGGCGTCGCACCGATGAGCGCACGGTCGCGGCGCTTCCCTTTGCCGCTGGCGCGGGTGGGCGCACATGGCGTCGAAGCGGCAAGACGGGACCTGGCACGGGCTCGCCCGACTGCGTCTGCGGATGCGCTGCCACGCGGGCTGGGCCTGGATTCGCAGGCGGTGCGCGACCGCATGGTTGCACGGCTGCGAGCCGATGGCATCCGCTGCGAGCCCGTGCTTGCCGCCATGGCGCGTGTGCCGCGCCATGCGTTCGTCGACGCAGCGCTGGTGGCGCAGGCCTACGAGGACACGGCACTGCCCATCGGCCATGGTCAGACGATCTCGCAGCCCTGGGTCGTCGCCCGGATGATCGAGTTGCTGCTCGAGCGCCGCCACATCGCCGGCGGGCCCGGGCGCGTTCTCGAGATCGGCACCGGCTGCGGCTACCAGGCGGCGTTGCTTGCGTGCCTGGGCACGTCGGTGATCTCGATCGAGCGCCTGCGCCCGCTGTTCGACCGTGCGCAAGCCCACCTCGCGCCGCTTCGCCTGTCGAATCTGCGCCTGGTCTACGGCGACGGCCGGCTTGGGCACGCGCCGAACGCTCCGTACGATTCGATCATCAGTGCGGCAGGCGGCGAGGACGTCCCCGAGGCCTGGCTGCAACAGTTGGCGGTCGGCGGGCGCCTCGTCGCGCCAATACGGCATGGGGCAGCCGACACCCAGGTGCTCGTCACCATGGACCGTGATGCCAGCGGGTGGACACGCCATCATCACGAAGCCGTTCGCTTCGTGCCGTTAAGATCTGGCACTGCATGATGAAAGCTCCCCATCCGACCTGTCGCCGGATCAGCGCGCTTGCGCTGCTTGCGCTGCTGGGCGCCTGCGCATCACCGACCTACCGCGCGCCGGTAGAGGACCGCGCCTCTCCTGCGCGCGCGGCAGCACCCGCACCGGCCACCGCGGTCGCATCGATGCCGGCCGATCCGAACAAACCTGCACCCGGTGCCGAGAACCTCGGGAAGCCCGGCTATTACGCTGTCAAGCCCGGGGACACCCTGTTCCGCATTGCCCTCGAGGCGGGGCAGAACTGGCGCGACGTCCAGCGCTGGAACAACCTCGACAACCCGAACGCCATCGAGGTTGGTCAGGTGCTGCGCGTGGTGCCGCCAGGCACCGACGCTGCGGCAGCCGCGCCGCGGCCAGTCCCCAATGCTGTCGCGAAGGTCGAGGCGCGGCCGCTGGACGCGAAGGCCGGCGCTCCGGCGTCTTCGGCGCCCGCGTCGGCGGCCACGGCACCCGGCGCGGCAGCGCCGGCCACGTCGATGGCGCCTGCGCCTGCCGCGGGTACGGCGACGCCTCGCGAGGCCGACGACGAGATCTCATGGGGCTGGCCTGCTGCTGGTGCCGTCGTTACGCCGTTCGACGAGGCGCGCAGCAAGGGT
>JAOUIM010000118.1 GCA_029884035.1 Aquincola sp.
CTGGGCGGACGCATCGGCGAAGGCGCGGCCGTCTCCACCGCGATGGTGCCCTTCCTGCTGGCTGCGATCATGGTGTCGTGGTTCGGTCTGCAGCGGCGCAAGTGGCAGGCCGGGAGCGACAGCAATGACTGAGCGGCGCGTCGAGGCCGCGGCGGTCGCGTCGGCGAAGGCGATCGAGAACGTCGCCGCCGACCATACGGAGGGCATGAGCTTCCTGTCCACGCTGCCACAACGTGTGGTGCGCGTCTATATCCCGCTGGTGCTGATCGTCTTCGTCCTGCTGTTCCCGTTCTACTGGATGACGATGACGGCGATCAAGCCGAAGGAGCACCTGCTCGATCTCGACGCCCACAACCCGTTCTATACGCTCAACCCCACGTTCGAGCACATCCGCGACCTGCTCTTCAAGACCGAGTATCCGCAGTGGCTGTGGAACACGATGTTCATCGCGGTGTCGGCCACGGTCCTGTCGCTGGTGGCCAGCGTGTTCGCGGCCTACGCCATCACCCGCATCCGCTACAGCGGCGCGCAATGGGTCGGCGGCGCGATTTTCCTGGCCTATCTGGTGCCGCCATCGATCCTGTTCATCCCGCTGTCGACCGTCGTCTTCCAGTACGGCCTGTTCGACACGCCTTTCGCGCTGATCCTCACCTACCCCACGATTCTGATTCCGTTCTCGACCTGGCTGCTGATGGGCTACTTCAAGACGATCCCGTACGAGCTGGAAGAGTGCGCACTCATGGATGGCGCCAGCCGCTGGCAGATTCTGGTGAAGATCGTGCTGCCGCTGGCAGTCCCCGGCTTGATTTCGGCGTCGATCTTCTGCTTGACGCTGTGCTGGAACGAGTTCATCTATGCCCTGACTTTCATCAACAGCACCGAGAAGAAGACGGTGCCGGTGGCCATCCTGTCGGCGTTCACCGACGGCGACCAGTACCGCTGGGGCTCGCTGATGGCCGGCGCACTCGTGGGATCGCTGCCGCTGGTGATCCTGTACGCGTTCTTTGTCGAGCACTACGTGAGCGCGATGACCGGAGCGGTGAAGGAATAGCGATGCGCGTGGGTTTCATTGGCCTCGGTGCCATGGGCGTACCGATGGCGCTCAATCTCGTCAAGGCGGGGCATACCGTGCGCGGATTCGACCTGCGTCCCGGTGCCGCCGATGCGCTGGTCGCCGCCGGCGGCGGCGCGGCTTCGAGCGCCGTCGACGCGGCCCATGATGCCGAGCTCCTCTGGCTGATGGTCGTCTCGGGCGAACAAGCCGAGAGTGTTCTGTTCGACCACGGCGCGGCCGCCACACTGCCGCAGGGCGCGATCGTCGGCATGGGCTGCACACAGGCGCCTGAGCACGCCATGCGAACCGCCGCACGTCTTTCCGCAATGGGCCTGCACGCGCTCGACGCGCCGGTGTCGGGCGGCACCAAGGGCGCCAACGCAGCCGCGCTGACCATCATGTGCTCCGGCGACGAGGCCGTGCTACAACGCGCCAGGCCGGTGCTCGACGCGATGGGCTCGCGCATCTTCGACTGCGGCCGCGCGGCCGGCATGGGCTCGACGGCCAAGATGATCAACCAGCTGCTGTGCGGCGTGCACATCGCCGCGGCCGCCGAAGCCATGCACCTGGCCGAACGCGCGGGCGTGTCGACCGCGACGATGCACGAAATCATCAGCGTGTCGGCCGGCAACTCCTGGATGTGGGGCGATCGCGGACCGCGCATGATGCAGTCGGATCCTCCCGTGACGAGCGCGGTCGACATCTTCGTCAAGGACCTGGGCATCGTGCTGGGCGAAGGCCGGGCGCTGAAGGCCGGCCTGCCGCTGTCGGCGGCGGCGATGCAGATGTTCCTGGCCGCGAGCGGGCTGGGTCATGGCGCGGCCGACGACAGCCAGGTGATCCGTGCCTACCGGGCGCTCAACGGCGCGGGAGCGAAGCGATGAGCACGAAACCGACCGTGGGTTTCATTGGCGTCGGCTTGATGGGCCACGGCATGGCCAAGAACATCGTCACCAAGGGCCATCCGCTCGTCGTGCTCGGTCACCGCAACCGCGAGCCGGTCGAGCACCTCAAGTCGCTCGGCGCCACCGAGGCCAGGACACCGCGCGAGCTGGCGGCGCAATGCGACATCATCCACCTGTGCGTCACCGGATCGCCGCAGGTCGAAGCGAACCTGCGCGGGGCCGACGGCGTCATCGCGAGCGGCAAGCGTGGCCTGATCGTGATCGACTGCTCCACCTCGAATCCGGTATCGACGCTGGCGCTCGGCGATGAGCTCCGGGCTGCGGGCATGACGCTCGTCGACGCGCCGCTGTCACGCACACCCGTCGAGGCCGAAGCCGGCACGCTCGACACGATGGTCGGCTGCGACGACGCCACGTTCAGGACGATCGAGCCGGTGCTGCGCTGCTGGGCCGGCAACGTCGTGCACCTCGGGCCGCTCGGGCTCGGCCACAAGATGAAGCTGGTCAACAACTTCGTCGCCATGGGCTACGCCGCGCTGTTCAGCGAAGCGCTGGCCATCGCGCGCAAGGCGGGCCTGACGGTCGAGCAGTTCCACAGCGTGATCGGATCGGGGCGCATGCGAAGCGGCTTCTACGACACCTTCATCCAATGGAGCCTGGCGGGCAACGAGAACGCGCACAAGTTCACCATCAGCAACGCACACAAGGACATGCGCTACCTCGCGTCGATGGCCAACGAGATCGGCGCGGTCAACAACATCCAGACGCTGGTGAAGAACAGCTTCGCCGCGATGGAGGCGGCCGGTGACGGACAGAAGTACGTGCCGATGCTGGCCGACTTCATCGCTCACCAGAACGGCCTGCCGCCCTCGGCGGCCGAACGAAAGGACTAGATCGATGCCTGCACGCGCGGTGCACAGCGTCTCCAAGGAGCAGTTGCGCGAGAAGGCGCGGCTGATCCGCCTCGAGACGCTGCGCATGACCGATATCTGCGGCTCGGGCCACTACGGCTCGAGCTTCTCGATGGCCGAGATCGTTTCGGCCCTGTACTACCGCTTCATGCATGTGCGGCCTGACGAGCCGCAGTGGCCCGACCGCGACCGCTTCACGATGGGCAAGGGACATGCCGCGATCGGGCTGTTCCCCGTGCTGTCGGACCTGGGCTTCTTCCCGCAGAGCTGGCTCGATACGTATACACGGTTCAAGTCGCCGCTGGGCGACCACCCGGACATGAAGAAGGTGCCGGGCGCCGACTTCTCGTCGGGATCGATCGGCCACAACCTGAGCGTCTCGGTCGGCATTGCGCTCGGCACGCGGCGGCGTGGGTCGCCGTCACGCACCGTCTGCATGATGGGCGACGGCGAGCAGACCGAAGGCCAAGTCTGGGAGGCGGCGATCGCAGGCGCGCATTGGAAGCTCGACAACCTGGTGGGGATCGTCGACATCAACGCCGCCGGCAGCGACGGCGACCCGCAGGAGACGATGCGCACGGAGCCGCTGGAAGACAAGTGGGAAGCCTTCGGCTGGCGCACGCTGGTCGTCAGGGACGGGCACGACCTCGACGCGGTCAGCGGCACGCTCGACAAGGCGCTGAACCAGCCCGACGGCCGGCCCACCTGCATCCTTGCGTACACCGTGAGCGGCAGGGGCGTCTCGTTCATGGAACACGGCTGGCAATGGCACCTGGGATTCCTCGGACCGAAGGACCTGCAGCGGGCCTACAAGGAAGTGCTGGAAGGGAGCATCGGATGAGCGCAGCCGAGACACGCTGGGTGCCGCAGCCGCGCGCTGCGGGCGTCACCTATATCAGCGGCGAAGCCAAGGCCAAGCTGGACCTGAGCGAAAGCCGTGTCCAAGGCCTCGCCGACGAGGCCACCTGGGACATGGCCACCTCGCTGGGCCTGTCGCCGCAGTTGACGACCGGCGCCGTGCTCGACGAGCTGGTGCAGGCTGGCCACGACATCGTCGTGTGCACCGCCGACCTGGGCCGGCCGACGCAGGTGATCGGCTTCGGCCGCAAGTACCCCGACCGCTACTTCAACTTCGGCATCGCCGAGCGCAACATGATCGGCGCGGCGGCGGGCCTGGCCACCACCGGGCACCTCCCGGTGATCAGCAACTACTCGTTCTTCCTCGCGCTGATGGGTGTCGAGAACATCCGCAACGACATCTGCTACCCGGGTCTGAACGTGCGCATGATCGGCACCCACTCGGGCATCGCGATGGGCTTCTACGGCACCAGCCACCATTGCAACGAGGACATCGGCGCGCTGCGCGCGATCGCCGGCCTGACGTTGATGGCGCCCTGCGATGGCAACGCGATCCGCGCCGCATTCAAGAGCACGATCAGGCACGATGGCCCGATCTACTTTCGCGCCGGCCGCGGCCGCGAGAAAGTCGTCTACGACGCGCCGCCGGAATTCCGCATCGGCGGCAGCAACACGCTGCGTGCAGGCAAGCACGCAACGGTGCTGGCGATCGGCAACCTGGTGGCCGCCAGCCTGGAGGCGGCCGAGATGTTGAACGCCGACGGCATCGACCTCGGCGTGGTCGACATGTACTCGATCGCGCCGATCGACCGCGAAGCGGTCCGCCGCGCTGCCAAGCGGGGCGTCGTCATCACCGCCGAGGAGCACAACGTCAGCTCGGGGTTCGGCTCGGCAGTCGCCGAAGTGATCGCCGAGGAGGGGCTGGGCGTGCGACTGGTGCGCGTCGGCATGCCCGACCAGTACTCGCTGCTGGGCCCGCCGACCCACCTGTACCGACACTACGGACTCGACGCCGAGGGGATTGCCGCTTCGGTGCGAAAAGCTCTCAAGTGATCGAAGGTCTGCTCGAAGGCCGCGCCGCGATCGTCACCGGTGCCGCCAGCCCCCGTGGCCTCGGGCTCGCCGCGGCGAAGCTGATGGCCGAGCATGGTGCGCGCGTGCTGATCACCGACCTGGACGCCGCGGCGGCGGCCGCTGCAGCCAATTCGCTGCCCGGCACCGGTCATGCCGGAGCGCGCTGCGACGTCACGAACAAGGCCGAGTGCGATGCATCGGCCGCGATCGCGCTCGCGCGCTTCGGCCGCATCGACGTGCTGGTCAACATCGCGGGCATCACCAGCCCGCAGCGGCTGATGGAAGTCGATGCCGCCACCTACGAACGCATCTTCGACATCAACATGCGCGGCACCTTGTTCATGACGCAGGCCGTCGTGCCATCCATGCGCGCGGCCCGGCGCGGCAGCATCGTCAACATGAGCAGCGTCTCGGCGCAACGTGGCGGCGGCGTGTTCGGTGGCAGCCACTACTCGGCGGCCAAGGCGGCGATCCTCGGCTACACCAAGGCCGCGGCGCGCGAACTGGGACCCGACAACATCCGCGTCAACGCCATCTGCCCGAGCTTCATCGACACCGACATCACCGCGGGCCTGATGACGCCGGACAAGTTGGCCGCGATCGTCGCTTCCACGCCGATGGGCCGGCCGGGGCACGCGCACGAGGTGGCCGGCTGCGTGCTGTTCCTGGCCAGCGACCTGGCCAGCTACGTCACGGGCAGCGAGCTCGACATCAACGGCGGCAACCACATCCACTGAGCAAGGCAGCACCATGACCAGGAAGAAGGCCCCCCACGAGCTGCGCAGCCAGCAATGGTTCGGCCGCCAGGACCGCGACGGCTTCAACTACCGCAGCTGGGTCAAGGGCAAGGGCGTGCCGCACGACCAGTTCGACGGCCGGCCGGTGATCGGCATCTGCAACACGTTCAGCGAACTGACGCCCTGCAACTCGCATTTCCGCACGCTGGCCGAGCAGGTCAAGATTGGTGTCTACGAAGCGGGCGGCTTCCCGCTCGAGTTCCCGGTGATGTCGCTCGGCGAGACGCTGCTGCGCCCCACTGCGATGCTGTATCGCAACCTCGCGTCGATGGACGTCGAGGAGAGCATCCGCGGCAATCCGGTCGACGGCGTGGTGCTGCTGATGGGCTGCGACAAGACCACGCCCTCGCTCGTGATGGGCGCGGCGAGCGTGGATCTGCCGACCATCGGCGTGTCTGGCGGGCCGATGCTCAACGGCCGCTGGCGCGATCAGCAGTTGGGCTCCGGCACCGGCGTCTGGCGAATGAGCGAGGAGGTGCGCGCCGGCACGCTCAAGCTGCAAGACTTCTTCGAGGCAGAAAGCTGCATGCACCGCAGCCACGGCCACTGCATGACGATGGGCACCGCGAGCACGATGGCCAGCATGGTCGAGGCGCTCGGTCTCGGGCTGCCGGGCAACGCCGCGTACCCGGCAGTCGATGGTCGCCGCAACGTGATCGCGCGCGAGGCCGGCCGGCGCATCGTCGACATGGTGCACGATGACCAGAAGCTCTCTTCGATCCTCACGCGCGAAGCGTTCGAGAACGCGATCAAAACACTGGCGGCCATTGGCGGCTCGACCAACGCGGTGATCCACCTGATCGCCATGGCCGGCCGCTTGAACGTGAAGCTCGGCATCGACGACTTCGAAAGACTGGCCAGCGAACTGCCCTGCCTGGTGAACCTGCAGCCCAGCGGCCAGTACCTGATGGAGGACTTCTGCTACGCCGGCGGTCTGCCGGTGGTGATGAAGGAGATCGCGCCGCTGCTGCACCTGAACGCGCGCACGGCCAATGGCAAGACCGTGGGCGAGAACATCGCCGACGCGAAGAACTGGAACCCCGAGGTCATCAAGACCTACGAGGCGCCGTTCAAGCCGCACGCCGGCATCGCGGTGCTGCGCGGCAATCTGGCGCCGCGCGGCGCGATCATCAAGCCGAGCGCGGCCACGCCGGCGCTGATGAAGCACCGGGGCCGCGCGGTGGTGTTCGACTCGATCGAGGACTTCCACGCCCGCATCGACGACGAGAACCTCGACGTCGACGAGACCTGCATCCTGGTGCTCAAGAACTGCGGTCCCAAGGGCTACCCCGGCATGGCCGAGGTCGGCAACATGCCGCTGCCGCCCAAGGTGCTGCGCAAGGGCATCACCGACATGGTCCGCATCAGCGACGCACGCATGAGCGGCACCGCTTACGGCACCGTGGTGCTGCACACCTGCCCCGAGGCCGCCGACGGCGGGCCGCTGGCGGCGGTGAAAAGCGGTGACTTCATCGAACTCGATGTCGCCAAGCGCCGCTTGCACCTGGACATCAGCGACGAGGAACTGTCGCGACGCATGGCCGCATGGCAGCGCCCGGCGCCGCCGCTGGGCAGCGGCTACTGGAAGCTCTACGTCGACCATGTGCTGCAGGCCGATGAGGGCGCGGACCTCGACTTCCTGCGCGGGCGCCGCGGCGCCTTCGTGCCACGCCCGGACGAACCCGAACCGCCGGGCATGGCCAACGGGGCATTCGTGCCGCGCGACAACCACTGAGCGCGCCCGGTGACGGCGGCGGGCCTGTTCCGGGCCGACGACGACGGCGTGACCCGTTGCGCGTGGTGTCGGGCCACGCCCGCCTACCGCCACTATCACGACCACGAATGGGGCTTTCCGGTCACCGACGACCGGCGCCTGTTCGAGAAGCTCTGCCTCGAAGGCTTCCAGTCGGGCCTGAGCTGGCTGACCATCCTCAACAAGCGCGAGAACTTCCGCCGCGCGTTCCACGGCTTCGACGCCGAGCGCGTCGCTCGGTACGGCGCGCGCGATGTGTATCGCCTGCTCGGCGACGCCGGCATCGTGCGCCACCGCGGCAAGATCGAGTCGACGATCAACAACGCCAAGCGTCTGCTCGAGCTGCGCAGCGAGTTCGGCTCGCTGGCCGCCTATGCGTGGCACTACGAGCCGGCCCCCGGCACGCGACCCAAGCGCCTGACGTGGGCCGCGCTCAAGGCCCTGAGCACCACCCCCGCGTCGGTGGCGATGTCGAAGGACCTCAAGCGTCGCGGCTGGAGATTCGTCGGGCCGACCACGGTGTACGCGTTCATGCAGGCGATGGGCCTGGTCAACGACCACGTGCAGGGCTGCAGCGTGCGTGAGGTGGCGCAAGAGGCGCGGGGAGCGTTGGTGGTACCGGGGGTGGCGAACTGGTCGGCCTGATGACGGGGGAAGCGGCTGAGGGTCTGTGGCAGCGACGCTGCCAATGGCCGGCCCGCGCACACGAGCTTTCGCTTGAGACTGAACTGAGTCACTCGCTGCCCGCCGCTCGAATGACAGGCGCGGCCGTCACCGGTCGATCGACGCTCAGCCTCGCCTATGACTGCTTCACGCCAAGAGTGAGCACTCGGGCAAGCCCGTGCTTGAAGATCGCCTCACGCTTTGCGCCAAACCCGCCAACCGTCAGCCGGCAAACGAAGCAGGTTGAGCACGTTCCCCGCCAGGATGAGGCCGACGCCCAAAGCCGTGAAGAGGTCTAGCCGTTCTGAGTACGCCAGCCAACCCACGAGCGCGGTCAGCGGCACGCGCAGGAAGTCCATCGGTACGACGACGGTGGCGTCCGCATGCTGCATCGCCCTGGCGAAGCAGTAGTGCGAATAGGTGCCGCAGAAGGCCACCACCGCCACCCAAGCCCAGGCCACTGCGGACGGCCATTGCCAGACCACGAGCGCCGGGACGAGCCCGATCGCGCTCTGCACCACCAGCATCCAAAAGCTGATTCCCACTGCCGCGTCGGTGCGGGTGAGCGACTTCACCAGCACGACCGAGACTGCGAATCCCAGCGCGGAGGCCAGCGCGATCATCTGCCCGACATCGAGTTCGCCCGCGCGGGGTCGCACGATCACCGCGACGCCCACCAGACCCAGAAGCACCGCGAACCACTTCCGGCCACTCATGCGTTCTCCGAGAAAGGCCACTGCCAGGGCTGCCGACCAGATCGGCATCGTGAATTCGATCGACACCACCTGCGCGAGCGGGATCAGGGTCAACGCCACGAACCAGCCGTACTGCGCGACATAGTGGACCGCATTGCGCAGCACGTGCTGGGGCAGCCGTTCGGTCCTGACCGCGGCCAGGCCGCCCGCTGCGCGCACCAGCGGCCACAGCATCGCCATGCCCAGGGTGGAGCGCAGCAGCATGACCTGGAACACCGACAACTCGCGCGCGGCCTCGCGCCCCGCCACGGCAATCACGACCATCAGCGTCAGCCAGCCGGCCATCCAACCCGCGGCACGAGCGATCGAGGAATTCGAGCTGGGCCGCATCGCGTGGAGCGTAGCTGATCGGCCTATCAGCGCCGGGCGTGCCTTTCCAGCCAGTCAAGGTCCGCTTAAGGCGACTTCGCCGCAGACCTGTTGTCGGCCATCTCCTGACAGTCACGGC
>JAOUIM010000119.1 GCA_029884035.1 Aquincola sp.
GCGCGGCCGACTTCACCTTCGCGTTCCCGGCGCTGCTCACCGCGATCATGCTGACCGCGATCTACGGGCCGGGCCTGCTGACCAGCATCGTGGCGATCGGCATCTTCAACGTGCCGGTCTTCGCCCGCCTCGCGCGTGCGTCGGCCAATGCGGTGTGGACGCGCGACTACGTGCTCGCCGCGCGCGCGGCCGGCAAGGGCGCCTTTCACATCACGACCGACCACGTGCTGCCCAACATCGCCAACGTGCTGATCGTCCAGGCGACGAT
Organism: Aquincola sp.; assembly: GCA_029884035.1. GTDB lineage: Bacteria > Pseudomonadota > Gammaproteobacteria > Burkholderiales > Burkholderiaceae_C > CADEEN01. The sequence continues at coordinate 269 of JAOUIM010000119.1, forward strand.
CCAGTTCGCCCTCGCGATCCTCGCCGAGGCGGCGCTGAGCTATCTTGGCCTGGGCACGCAGCCACCACAACCCAGCTGGGGCCGCATGCTCAACGAGGCGCAGACCATGCTGTTCACCGCGCCGATGCTGGCCGTGTACCCTGGTGTGGCGATCGCGCTGGCCGTTCTCGGCCTGAACCTGCTCGGCGATGGCCTTCGCGACCTGCTGGATCCCAAACTGTCGAGGCAACGCTGATCATGAGAATCGATTTCGTTTCCGATGTCGCCTGCCCCTGGTGTGCTGTCGGACTGAATGCGCTCGAGCGCGCGCTCGAGCGCATCGGGCCCGACCTCGCGGTCGAGCTGTACATGCAGCCCTTCGAGCTGAACCCGACGATGCCGCCCGAAGGGGCGAACGCGGCGCAGTACCTCAAGTCGAAGTACGGCATCAGCGACGAGCAACTCGCGGTCAACCGCGCCCGCATCGCCGAGCGCGGCGCAGCCGAGGGCTTCACGTTCGGCGTGCGCGAGCATGTGTGGAACACCTTCGATGCGCACCGCGTTCTACATTGGGCCGGCGTCGAAGGCGAGCCCGGCATGCAGCGCTCGCTCAAGCACGCTCTGCTCAGGGCCTACCATGGCGAGGGCCGCAACCCGGGTGCGCACGACGTGCTGGTCGAACTGGCGACGCAGGTCGGGCTGCCGTCACAACGCGCTCGCGAAGTGCTCGAGCGTGGCGAATTCGCCGACGAGGTGCGAGAGGCCGAACGCTTCTGGCAGGACGCCGGCATCCATTCGGTGCCCGCCGTCGTGATCGACCGCCGACACCTGATTTCAGGCGGCCAGCCCAGCGCGGTGTTCGAGCAGGCGCTGCGCCAGATCGCCGCCGAACACGCGTCCGCCTGATGGCGCGCAACGTCGAGATCAAGGCCCGCATCGCGAGCGTCGAGACCCTGCTGCCGCGAGCGCGGTCCCTGGCCGACGGACCCGAGGAGCGCATCGAACAGGACGACACCTTCTTCGTCTGCGCGCGCGGACGCCTGAAGCTGCGTGACTTCCGCGACGGCAGCGGCGAGCTCATCCACTACACGCGGCTCGACACCGAAGGCCCCAAGGTGTCGGACTACGTGCGCGCCCCGACGTCGGACCCGTCGGCACTTCGCGAGGCGCTCGCACGCGCGCATGGCGTGGCTGGCCGCGTGCGCAAGGCCCGAGTGCTGCTGCTGGCGGGCACCACGCGGATCCATCTCGACCGCGTCGACGGCCTGGGCGACTTCCTCGAGCTCGAGGTGGTGCTGCGCGACGATCAGTCCGAGGCCGAGGGCCATGCGATCGCGCAGCAGCTGCTCGACGGCCTGGGCATCTCGGCGTCGCAGTGTGTGGCCGGCGCCTACCTCGACCTGCTGGGCGCCAGGCGATGAGCCCCCAAGCCCGCATCCGCTCGCTGCCCCCCGAGGGGGCCGCGACCACCTTGGGAGCGGCCCGGCGGAGGTCGCGATGAGCGCGCTGCTCGAGGTCGCCGACCTTCAGGTCACCCTGCCCACCGCGCAAGGCCGCTTTGCGGCCCTGCGCGGCGTCTCGTTCGCGCTCGATCGCGGCGGCACGCTCGGCTTGGCGGGCGAGTCGGGCTGCGGCAAATCGCTGACCGCACTGGCGCTGATGGGACTGCTGCCCGACGGCGCCGAGGTCAAGGGCTCGATCCGTTTCGACGGCCGCGAGCTGACCGTGCTCGACGATGCGGCGATGGGCACGCTGCGTGGCGACCGCATCGGCATGGTGTTCCAGGAGCCGATGACCGCGCTCAACCCGGTGCACACGATCGGCCGCCAGATCGGCGAGTCGTTGCGCCTGCATCGCAAGGTCGACGCCGCGGCCTCTCGCGCCGAGGCGCTGCGCCTGCTCGAACGCGTGCGTCTGCCGCAGGCGCGCGAGCGGCTCGACGCCTACCCGCACCAGTTGTCGGGCGGCCAGCGTCAGCGCGTCGTCATCGCGATCGCGCTGGCCTGCGGGCCCGACCTGCTGGTGGCTGACGAGCCGACCACGGCACTGGACACCACGGTCCAGCGCGAGGTCCTCGACCTGCTCGACGAGTTGCGGCGCGAATCGGACATGGCGCTGCTGCTGATCAGCCACAACCTGGACGTGATGGCGTCGCACGTGCAGCGCCTCGCGGTGATGTATGCGGGGCGCATCGTCGAGGCCGGCGGCACGCGCGACGTGTTCGACGCGCCCGCACACCCCTACACGCGCGGCCTGTTCGCGGCAAGGCCGCGCCTGGGCCTGCCGCGAGGCACCCGGCTGGCCACGATCGCCGGCCGCGTGCCTGCGCTGCACGAGATGCCGGCCGGCTGCGCCTTCGCTGCGCGCTGCGCGCTGGTGATCGAGTCGTGCCGCGCCGCGCCGCCGCCCGTCGAGCGCGCGGCCGACGCGCACGAGGTCGCCTGTCCGCGCTGGCGGGAGGCCGTGCGATGAGCGTGCTGCTCGAGGTCGAAGGACTGACCCGGCGCTATGCGTTGCCGCGCCCGCACCCGCTGGCGGCTACGCCGTTGATCACCGCGCTCGACGACGTCGGCTTCACGCTCGAAGCCGGACGCACGCTGGGCATCGTCGGCGAGTCGGGCTCGGGCAAGAGCACGCTGGCGCGGCTGGTGATGGCGCTCGAGTCGCCGAGCGCGGGCGAGGTCCGCTTCGCGGGGAGGGACCTGCATGCACTGACGGCCGGCGCCCTGCGCGAGGCGCGCCGCGAGTTCCAGATGGTCTTTCAGGATCCCTACGGCTCGCTCGACCCGCGCATGACCGTGGCACGCAGCGTGGCCGAGCCCCTGGAGCGGCTGGACCAGGTGTCACGCCGGGAGCGGCGGGAGCGCGCCGGCGTGATGCTTGCCGCCGTGGGGCTGAATCCGGCCACCGACCTCGACCGCTATCCGCACGAGTTTTCGGGCGGCCAGCGCCAGCGCATCGCGATTGCGCGCGCCCTGATCACGCACCCGAAGCTGATCGTCGCCGACGAACCCGTCAGCGCGCTCGATGTCAGCGTGCAGGCGCAGGTGCTCAACCTGATGCAGGACCTGCAGGAGCGTTTCGGGCTGGCCTACCTCGTCATCAGCCACGACCTGGCGGTGGTCGACCTGATCTGCGACGACCTGCTCGTTCTCGAGCACGGCCGCGTCGTCGAGCGCGGCGCCACCGACCAGGTGCTCGCGCAGCCAGTGCACCCGACGACGCGCCGGCTGATCGACGCGCAGCCCCGACCGATGTGGCAGCATTCGCGCTGATCCCTGCCTCAGGAGAACTCGACCATGACCCTCGCCCGCTCGATCTTCCTGGCGACCGTGCTCGCCGCAGTGGCCGCCACCGGTGCGCAGGCCCAGGGCGGCGCGAAGAACCGCGCCACGCTGGCGATGGTGCTCGAGCCGCCGGGCATGGACCCGACGATCGCGCCGGCCGCGGCGATCGGCGAGATCGTGCACTACAACGTGCTCGAAGGCCTCACCAAGATCAACGTCGACGGCTCGGTGACGCCGCTGCTGGCCGAGAGCTGGACGATGGAGCCCGACGGCAAGAGCTACACCTTCAAGCTGAGGAAGGGCATCAAGTTCCACGACGGCGAGGCCTTCGACGCGGCCGACGTCAAGTTCAGCTTCGAGCGCGCCAAGGACGACAAGAGCACCAACAAGGCGAAGAAGGCCGTGTTCGACAACATTCGCCGCATCGATACGCCCGACGCGTCCACGGTGATCCTGACGCTGGACAACGCCGACCCCAACTTCCTGTTCCGCATGGGCGAGAACACCGCGGTGATCCTCGATCCGAAGAGCGCGGCGGGCACCGCGACCAAGCCGGTGGGCACCGGCCCGTACACCTTCGACGAGTGGAAGAAGGGCAACTCGGTGACGCTGAAGAAGTGGCCGGGCTTCCGCAGCGCCTCCGCCGTCAAGCTCGAGCGGGTGACCTTCCGTTTCATCAACGACCCGGCCGCGCGCGTGGCTGCGCTGCTGGCCGGCGACGTCGACGCCGTGCCGCGCCTGGACGCACCGCAGGCCGTCAAGCAGTTGCAGGCCGACAAGCGCTTCGTCGTGAGCATCGGCAATACCGCCGGCAAGGGCATCGTCGCGATCAACAACAAGAAGAAGCCGTTCGACGACATGCGCGTGCGCCGCGCGATCGCGCACGCGATCGACCGCAAGGCCTTCATCGACGGCGTGCTCGAGGGGCTGGCCAAGCCCATCGGCAGCCACTTCGCACCGACCGACGCCGGCTACATCGACCTCACGGGCATGTACTCCTACGACCCGGCCAAGGCGATCGCGCTGTTGAAGGAGGCGGGCGTGGCCACGCCGCTCGCCGTGACGCTGACGCTGCCGCCGCCGCAGTACGCACGCAAGGGCGGCGAGGTGATCGCCGCGCAGCTCGCCAAGGTGGGCATCGTCGCCAAGATCGAGAACGTCGAGTGGGCGCAGTGGCTGGGCGGCGCCTTCAAGGGAAACTTCGACCTTACGATCGTCAATCACGTCGAGCCGCTGGACTTCATGCAGTACACCAACACCGCGTACTACTGGGGCTACGACAGCAAGCCCTTCCGCGAACTCACGGCCAGGTACGCCGAGACCAGCAACCCCAAGGACCGCACGAAGCTGTTCGCCGACATCCAGAAGATGATCGCCACCGACGCGGTCAATGCCTTCGTCTTCAATCCGGCCCAGGTGGCCGTGGCCAAGAAGGGCCTGAAGGGCATCTGGTCGAGCTCGCCGATCTTCGCCAACGACATGGCGGCCGTGAGCTGGCAATAGGAGCGCTGCCATGAGCAGGCAGACGATAGAGCGGTTCTACAAGGCCTTCGCCGAGCTCGATTCCAAGACGATGGCGGCCTGCTATGCGCAGGACGCGACCTTCGAGGACGAGGTCTTCAACCTGCGCGGGCGTACGCATGTCGGCGGCATGTGGGCGATGCTGTGCAGCGCGATCAAGAAGAGCGGCCGCACCGACTGGAAACTCAAGGTCAGCGAGATCACCGACCACGGCGCGCACTGGGAGCCGACGTATCGCTTCGCACAGACCGGTCGCCTGGTGCACAACGTCATCGATGCCGAGTTCGAGTTCGATTCGCAGGGCCTGATCAAGCGCCACCGCGACCGCTTCGACTTCTGGCGCTGGTCGCGCCAGGCGCTGGGCCCGATGGGCTGGATGTTCGGCTGGAGCGGCTGGCTGCGCGGCAAGGTGCGGCGAACGGCGGTGCGCAACCTGGCCAAGCACATCGAGATCTCGGCCGGGCGCTACACCACTTGAGCCTGAATCGGCGCAGCGCGGTCGAGCTGCTCGCGCTGTACGCGCGGCGCGAGTGCTCGCCGGTCGACGTGGCGCGTGCGTTGATCTCGCACATCGAGCGCTGCGAACCGAGGCTGCACGCGCTGTGGGCCTACGATGCCGAGGCGCTGCTGGCACAGGCGCGCGAGAGCGAGTGGCGCTGGCGGCGCGGCCAGACGCGCTCGCTCGAGGGCGTGCCGGTCACGATCAAGGAGAACATCGCGACGCGGGGCACGCCGGTGCCTCTCGGCACCGCAGCCACCGAGCTCGTGCCAGCCAGCGCCGATGCGCCGCCCGCGGCGCGCCTGCGCGAAGCCGGCGCGATGCTGGTCGCCAAGACCACGATGCCCGACTACGGCATGCTGTCCTCGGGCGTGTCGAGCTTTCACGACCAGTTCGGTGGGCACACGCGCAACCCCTGGGACCTGACCAAGAGCCCCGGCGGCAGCAGCGCCGGCGCAGCCGCCGCCTGCGCTGCGGGCTACGGCCCGCTGCACATCGGCACCGACATCGGCGGCTCGATCCGCCTGCCGGCGGGGTGGTGCGGCATCGTCGGCTTCAAGCCGAGCCTGGGCCGCATCCCGATCGATCCGCCGTACGCGGGTCGCGTGGCCGGTCCGATGACGCGCACGGTGGACGACGCGGCGCTGGCGATGAGCGTGCTGGCGCAGCCCGACGTGCGCGACACGATGAGCCTGCCACCGCAGTCCATCGACTGGCGTGCACTGGACCTCGACGTCAAGGGCCTGAAGCTTGGTCTGTGGCTCGATGCGGGCTGGGGCCTGCCGCTCGATCCGCAGGTGCGGCGAGCCGTCGAGGACGCCGCACGCGCCTTCGAGGCGGCCGGCGCGACGGTCGAACCGCTCGCGCCGTTCACGACGCGCGCGATGGCAGATGGCATGAGCGACTTCTGGCGCATGCGCTCGTGGCTCGATCTCCAGGCGCTGCCGCCCGATCGCCGTGAACGCGTGCTTCCCTTCATCCGCGAGTGGGCGAGCGCCGGCGCACGCCTCACCGGCGAGCGGGTGTTTCGCGGCTACAGCGCGATGGGCGCGCTGCGCGACGCGGCAGTGGCCGCCATGCAGCGATTCGATGCGGTGCTGTCGCCGGTGTCGCCGGTGCTCAACTTCCCTGCCGAATGGGCGATGCCGACCAACGACCCGGCACGCGCGATGGAGCACATCGGCTTCACGCTGCCGTTCAACATGAGCGAGCAGCCCGCGATCGCGCTCAACGCGGGCCATGACGCGGGCGGCTTTCCGATCGGCCTGCAGATCGCAGGCCACCGCCACGACGACCTCGGTGTGCTGCGCGTGGCGCGCGTGTGGGAAGGTATTCGCGCGCCGCAGCGGCCGTATCCGACGCTGTAGCGGCCCGCGCTACATTCCGGCCATGGCAGCCGCCGCCCGAGATGACCGAGGCCTTCCGCACGGCAGCGCGTGCGAGGACGCGCGCGCCGCCGTCGAGAGCGCCACCTGGCGCCTGATGTCGTTCTACGACACGCCGCTGGCCGACCTCGACGCCGCGATCGCCGCCGATCCGGCGTGGGCGTTGCCGCACGTGATGAAGGCGGGCTTCCTCGCCTCGCTCACCGAGCCGTCGATGCTGGCCGAGGCGCATGGGCATCTCGACGCCGCCCGCGCGCGTGTGGGTGCGCACACGCCCGTGCGCGAGCGCACCCACCTCGACGCCGTCGCGCTCGCGCTGGAGGGCCGCTGGAGCGCAGCGTGCCGTGCATGGGACGCGCTGCTGCTCGAGCATCCGTGCGATGCGCTTGCACTGCAGTGGGCGGGGCTGTGGGACTTCTACCGCGGCGACGCGGCTGCCTTGCGGGCCCGTCCGGCGCGCGTGCTGCCCGAATGGGACGAGGACGATCCGCTGTACCCGCATGTGCTCGCGCTGTGGGCGTTCGGGCTCGAGGAATGCCACCTGCACGGCGCGGCCGAGGAGGCGGCGCGCAGGGCACTGGCGATCGACGCGCGGGCGCCCTGGGCCGTCCATGCGGTCGCCCATGTGATGGAAATGCAGGGCCGCTTCGACGATGGGGCGGCCTGGCTGCGCCAGCACCAGGGCACCTGGGCCGAGGGCAACGGCTTCGCCGCGCACCTGTGGTGGCACACCGCCCTGTTCCGCCTCGAAGGGCTCGACATGGCGGGCACCTTGCGCGTTGTCGATGGCCACCTGGCCGGTGAGCAACTGCAGATCGGTTTGCAGCGCGTGGATGCTGCGTCGATGCTGTGGCGTTTGCATCTGCTGGGTGCGGATGTGGCTGCGCGCGCCCGCGCGCTGGCCGATGCGTGGCCGCACGACGTCGATGGCGAGGCCGGCCTTTACGCCTTCAATGACGTCCATGCGCTGATGCCGCTGCTGCTGACGGGCGACGTGGCGCGGGCCGAACACTGGCTCGCCCGCTGTGCCGAGCGCGTGATGGCCGGCGACGATGCCCGCCGCGACAACCACATCGTGGCGCGCGAACTCGGCCTGCCGCTGGCGCGCGGCCTGGTGGCGTTCGCGCGTGGCGAGCACGACGCCGCGGCCGAATGCCTGTATCCGCTGCGCGCCACGCTGCCGCGCTGGGGGGGCAGCCATGCGCAACGCGACGTCGTCGACCAGACCCTGCTTGCGGCCTGCGCGCGTGGCAGCCGAAAGGCGATGGGGCACGCGTTGCTCAACGAGCGAATGCTCGCCAAGGCGGTGACGCCGTTGACCCAGCACTGGCTGCAGGCGCTCGAAGAAGGCCAGGTTCGGGTGCGCCCGTGAGCGGCGGCAAGAGCTCGGCCGAGGCCAAGCGCGAGCAGCGGCTGAAGCTCATGGAAGACCACATCGGAGCGCACCTGCGCCAGGCCGAGGCGATGGGCGAGTTGAAGTCCGCCCCCAGCTACGGCAAGCCGCTGGGCTTCGGCGACGGCTACGACGAGACGCCCGCCGAACTGCGCATGGGCATGAAGATCCTCAAGGACGCCGGCGTAATGCCGCCCGAGGTCGAGGCGATGCGCGAGGCGGCCGCGCTCGAGACGCGAATCGCAGGTTGCGTCGACGACGCCGAGCGCAGGATGCTGCAGCGGCAGCTGGCCGACAAACGGCAGGCGATCGCGCTGCGGCTCGAAGGATTGGCGCGCAGTGGCAAGCTGTAGCCGCTGGTCGCGTGCGGCGCTCGTTGCAGCCAACAGAACGTGTGACCGCTGTCCGCCGAGGTAACGACCAGCCGGGCTCACCCGAAGAATCGCATCTTCCGCATCGGCGACGGGCGAGTCGGCGCGACGAGTATTCGCGACGTGAGCGTAGCGATCGTTCAGGCGCGACACCTGTGCGTCGCTGGACGGCCACCTCCGGTCGCTCAGGAGGCAGTAGATTCGCGCCGCGGGCGTCCGGAACGGGGTGAAGCGGACATTGCCCAACTTCAGCCGCGGCATCTTCGCCTCGATCGAGGACCGGGACGAGAGGCTGATGCGCGGCATTCCGGAGCACCACAAGAACCCCATGTCGATCAAGTGGGGGTGCGACGACCCGTCGCGCCGACGCCGTCAATTCTTCTGACTCGGTGGGCTAGCCACACTTTCGGACCAGATCGGCCGCCATTTCGCCGATCATGATGCAGGGTGCATTCGTGTTCGTCGAGACCATGGTGGGCATGATGGACGCATCGGCGACGCGCAGGC
>JAOUIM010000526.1 GCA_029884035.1 Aquincola sp.
TTGCTCGAGGCAAGCGAGACGTTGATGTTCGAGTCGCGCACCGCGTAGTCCAACCCGAGGCCCAGCTCGGTGCGCGTTTCCCTGTACTTGCTGGCCGTGGTCACCACGTCGACCGAGGCATTGCTCACCGCGTCGACATACAGCTGACCCGACACCGAGATCTTGTCGGCCAGGCTCTTGCGCATCAGCAGCGCCGGGCCCTGCGAGGTCAGGCCGCCACCGGTGTAGAGGTGGTACATGCCCTCGGCACGGTCGGGCGGCAGCGGAGCGGCGCGCGCGCCGCTGGTCGCGCCGGTGAACGCCAGCGTGCCCCCGAGCAGCCCGGTCAACGCGTCGAGCAGACGAGCGAGGATCCGGCGCGCGTCACTTGCAGCCACAACCGCCTCCCTGCACGCCGTTGGCACCACGTGCGCCCTCGCGGATGTCTCGAACATGCTGGCTGTTCTTGGCGGCGAGCAGGTCGACCTGCCACTGCATGATCGGGTCGGCAAGCCGGCCGCGTTCGTACGGCTTGACCCACGGCTGCGGCGTGGCGCAGCCGCCGAGCACCGCGGTGGCCAGCAGCGTCGCGAGGAGTGTGGAGCGGCGCATCGTGGCTATTCCTTCAGGAGATCGCGCAGCTGCTGCTCGTACGTCTGCTCTACGCCTTCGCGATAGCCGCGGTGCAGGTGGCGCACTCGGCCCTCGCGGTCGATGAGCACCGTCGCGGGCATCGCGTTGAGGTCGTAGGCCGCGACCACCTTCTTGTCGGTGTCCAGCAGCACCGGGAACTTCAGGCCCAGCTTGCCGGCCACCGACTTGGCGGCGCCGGGGTCGTCGTCGATGTTGACGCCCAACAACACGAAACCCGTGCCGCGGTACTTGTCGTACAGGCGCGAGAGATGCGGCATCTCGATGCGGCACGGTCCGCACCATGAGGCCCAGAAATTGACCATCACGACACGCCCCCGCTGTTCGCCCAGCCGCAGATTCGGGCCGTCGAGCTGGCGCAGCGTGAAGTCGGGGGCCGGCGACTGCGCGGCCACCTTGGCCCCGGCAGCGCTGGCGGCCGCCAGCAGCACCAGCCCCAGCAATGAGCGGCGCTCGCGCCGCATCAGGTTCGACTCGTTGGACATGTGCCTTGCTCCGTTCAATCAGAAGTACCAGGCGAAGCCGCCGGTCAGCTCCAAGTTGTTGGTGCTCTGGCGTGGGCCGAGCAGGTCGATCGAGAACACATGGTCGCGCAGCTCGAGGTGGATGCCCGCGCGGTCGGCCAGCAGCATGCGCATGCCGACGCCGAAGTTCAACGTCTGGCGACGACGCTCGACGAGTTTGGTGCTGCCGACGCCGGCGAGCAGGTAGATCGCGGTGGCCTTGGCACGATTCGCGCCGATGAAGCCTTCGCCAGGCAGCAGGTTGTAGCCCGCGCTGACGTTGTAGTAGGTGAGCTTTTCCTCGGGCTTCGGAAAGATGCCCCCGCCGGGGAGCAGCTGGCGGAAGGCCTCGTCGCTGACCTTGGTCTGAGCCAGGTTGGCCTGCACGAAGAAGTCCTCGGTGATGTGATAGCCCACCCGCAGGCCGTAGACGGCGCTCGCGCCAAAGTTCTCGGTCGAGTACACGCCGGCAATCGCGCCGACCTCGAAGTCCTTCGACGGGAACTTCGGCAGCTTGACATCGCGGCGCTCGACCTGCGGCACCACGACCTGCTCGTTGGCGGGTCGCGGCGGCTGCGGCGCCGGCGTCGATTGCGCGAAGGCTTGTGCAGCAGTCGCGCTCAGCAGGAATGCGAGGAGCTTGTTCATGTCCTGGGCCAGTCGTCGGTGTCAATAGAAGAAGAACGAGATGCCGGCGCTCACCGCGCGGTACTCGAGGCTGCGCTGATCTGACACGAAGGCCGTGTACAGCGCATAGTCGGCGCGCAACACGAAACGCTCGGTGAGGTAATAGCGCACGCCGAGCATCGCGTTGGCGAGGTTGGCGTCGACGTTGGTCGCGCCAACCAGCGTCTGGTTCGGGAAGTTGCGGAAGCGCCCGACCCCGATACCGAAGAACGGCGACAGGCGCTGGTCCGACCAGGGTTCGGAGGTCAGGTTGACGTGCCAGAAATCGGTGCCCGAGAACACACCCTGCACCTGGCCGATCGTGCCCTCCAGGCCGAGCGTGTCCGACAGCCGGTAGCTGGTCCACAGCTTGAGCATCGGCTCGCCCTTGAAGCGCCCGGCCGCGGCACCGAACTGCACGCGGCGCACGAGGTAGTCGTCGAGCGTGGTGTCGCGGAACGTCTTGGCCGCGCCCGCTTCGGTGAGCGTCGCCTCGAGTTGGTGCCGATGGACCCAGCCGATCTTCTCGTTGCCGGTGTCGCTCGCGTTGGGCACCTTGT
>JAOUIM010000120.1 GCA_029884035.1 Aquincola sp.
TCGGTGCGGGCCTTTGCCAGCTCTGCCTGCTCGGCGCGCGCGGCCATCCACTTGCCGACCACCACCACACCGGCCGCACCCAGGGCCGGCGCCACGTAGTGCAGGAAGGCCATCTGGGCGTCGATCCACCCCCTGACTGCCGGATCGCTGATCGCCATCTCGCCCGCAACCCACCCCAGCAGCGCGGCGCCCAGCGTGATGATGATCGGGAAGCGGGTCATCAAGGTGAGCAACAGCGTGCTGGCGAAAATCACCAGCGGGATCGAGATCGCAAGGCCGATGATCAGCAGCACGACGCTGCCCTTGGCTGCAGCGGCCACGGCGATCACGTTGTCCAGGCTCATCACGAGGTCGGCCACCAGGATGGTCTTGATCGCCGACATCAGGTTGCTGCTGGCCGTGGCCTCGCTTTCGCCGTCGTGCTCGGGCAGCAACAGTTGCAGAGCGATCCACAGCAGGAGGCCCGCACCCACGAGCTTGAGGTAGGGCAGGCGCAGCAACTCGACCGCGACGACGGTCAGCACGATTCGCATCACCACCGCCGCACCGCTGCCCCAGGCCACGGCCTTCTTCTGCTGGTGCGCGGGCAGGCTGCGCGCTGCCAGCGCGATGACGACGGCGTTGTCGCCCGAAAGGACGATATTCACGCCGATGATCTGCATCAGTGCGACCCAGAACTCGGGGCTGGTCAACGACATCGGCGGTCTCCTGCGGTCGCGGGTTCGTGCCGGGGCCGCCCGGCTGTCCGCTGGGGGTTGTTCGGCTGCGCGCTAGGCGCCGACGGATGAAAGGGCAGCCAGGATCTGTCCGCCGCCATAGCTCGATTGCCGAGGTGCATCGCCACCCTTGCTCACTCGCACGGCGCAGTACTTGAACTCCGGGATCTTCGCGAATGGATCGAGCGCAGCGTTGGTCAGCGTGTTGATCGCCGCTTCGTAGTAGCAGAACGGCACGAACACGGCGCCCCGCGGCGTGCCGTCGTCGGCGCGCGCGTACAGGCTGACCCGCCCGCGGCGCGATTCGATGGTCACGACCTCGCCCGGCCGCACGCCGAGCGAAGCCAGGTCCAGCGGGTGCACGAGCGCCGTGGGGTCGGGCTCCAGCGCATCGAGGACGCTGGCCCGCCGTGTCATGCTGCCCGTGTGCCAGTGCTCCAGCTGACGGCCGGTGATCAGCACCGTCGGATAGTCGGCATCGGGCCGTTCGTCAGCCGGGATGATGTCGGCCGGCACGAAGCGCGCCTTGCCCCCCTCGCGCGGGAACTCGTCGGTGAACACCACCGGCTGACCGGGGTCACCCTCGTGCGGACACGGATAGGTGACCGCATGCTCGCGCTCCAGACGTTCCCACGTGATGCCGGCGATGCTGGGCATCGTGTGCCGCATCTCGTCGAACACTTCGCTGACGTGCTGGTAGTCCCAGGGCAGGCCGAGACGCTTGCCGATCTCCTGAATGATCCACAGATCCTGCCGGGCGTCCCCCGGGGGCGGCACGGCCTGGCGGCCCATCTGCACCAGGCGGTCGGTGTTGGTGAAGGTGCCCGTCTTTTCGGGGAAGGCGCCGGCGGGCAGGATCACATCGGCGAGGTAGGCCGTTTCGGTGAGGAAGATGTCTTGCACCACCAGGTGCTCGAGCGCGGCCAGCGACTCGCGTGCGTGGTGGGCGTCCGGGTCCGACATCGCGGGGTTCTCCCCCTGCACGTACATGCCGCGGATCTCGCCCTTCTTGATCGCGTGCATCACCTCGACCACCGTGAGGCCGACCTGGCTGTCGAGCGTGCCGGGCGCGAGTTGCCAGGCCTGCTCGAAGCGCGCGCGCACCTCGGGCCGGGTGACGTGCTGGTAATCGGGCAGCATCATCGGGATCAGCCCCGCGTCCGACGCGCCCTGGACGTTGTTCTGGCCGCGCAGCGGATGCAGCCCGGTACCCGGACGGCCGATCTGGCCGGTCATCAGCGCCAGCGCGATCAGGCAGCGCGCGTTGTCGGTGCCGTGCACGTGCTGGGAAACACCCATGCCCCACAGGATCATCGACGCCTTCGATCGTGCATACAGGCGCGCCACGTCCCTCAGCGTGTCGGCATCGATCCCGCAGATGGGGGCCATCGCCTCGGGGCTGTAGCCCTCGACGTTGCGTCGCAGCTCGTCGTACCCGATGGTGCGGCTGGCGATGAACTTCTCGTCGACCAGGCCTTCGGTGACGATGACATGCATCAACGCGTTGAGCATCGCCACGTCGGTGTCAGCCTTGAACTGCAGGAAGCGGTGCGCGACGCGCGCCAGATCGGAGCGGCGCGGGTCCATCACGATCAGCTTGGTGCCCGCACGCGCGGCGTTCTTGATCCAGCTGGCCGCCACCGGATGGTTCACCGTCGGGTTGGCACCGATCAGGATCACCACCTCGGCGCGGGTGACGTCCATCACCGGGTTGCTGACGGCGCCGGATCCGATGCCCTCGAGCAGCGCCACCACCGACGAGGCATGACACAGACGCGTGCAGTGGTCGACGTTGTTGCTGCCGAAGCCGGTGCGCACCAGCTTCTGGAACAGGTAGGCCTCCTCGTTGCTGCCCTTGGCCGAGCCGAAGCCCGCCAGCGCCTTGCGGCCATGGGTGTCGCGAATCTTGCGCAACGTGCCGCCTGCGAAGTCGAGCGCTTCCTCCCAGGAGGCCTCGCGGAAGACATCCATCACCCGCGTCGGATCCATCACGAAGTCGCCCGTCTTGGGCGGCGCATCATGGCGGCGGATCAGCGGTCTCGTGAGGCGCTGTGGATGGTGGGCGTAGTCGAAGCCGTAGCGGCCCTTGACGCACAGACGGCCGTGGTTGGCCGGGCCGTCGCGCCCCTCCACGTACAGGATCCTGTCGTCCTTGACGTGATAGGTCAGCTGGCAGCCGACGCCGCAGTACGGGCACACCGAAGGCACCGAGCGGTCGGGAACGGTCAGCGCGGCGTCGCGCGCGGGCATCAGCGCACCGGTCGGGCACGCCTGGACGCACTCGCCGCAAGCCACGCATGTCGACGCACCCATCGGGTCGTCCATGTCGAAGACGATCTTGGCCTGGTCGCCGCGGAAGGCCAGCCCGATCACGTCGTTGACCTGCTCGTCGCGGCAGGCGCGCAGGCAGCGTGTGCACTGGATGCAGGCATCGAGGTTGACCGCAATGGCCGGGTGCGAACCGTCCCGCACGGGCTGTGCGCGTGCGGTGAAGCGCGGCTTGCCGACGCCGAGCTTGGCCGACCACTCATCGACTTCGTTGTGGAGCGTGTAGTCCGCCTCGGGCATGTCCGACTGCAGCAGCTCGAGCACCAGTTTCTGCGACCGGATAGCACGCTCGCTGTCGGTGCGCACCGTCATGCCCGGCTGAGGCGCGCGACAGCATGAAGGGGCCAGCGTGCGCTCGCCGTCGATCTCGACGACGCAGGCGCGGCAATTGCCGACTGCGTCGAGCCCGGGCTTGTAGCACAGGTGCGGGATCTCGATGCCCTCACGCTTGGCGACTTCGATGATCGGCTCGCCGGGAACGGCCGACACGTCGCGACCGTCGAGCTTGAATGTGATCGTCTCGCGTGCGGTCATTTCAGTTCCTGCGGGAAGTACTTGATCACGCAATCGATCGGGTTCGGGGCCGCCTGGCCAAGGCCGCAGATCGAGGCGTCGCGCATCACCGCGGACAGGTCGTCGAGCAAGGGAAGATCCCAGCGGTCCTTCTCGATCAGTGCCGACGCCTTGGCGGTGCCGTTGCGGCACGGTGTGCACTGGCCGCACGACTCGTGGTGGAAGAAACGCATCAGATTGCGGGCTGCGTCGACGGCACGGTCCTTGTCAGACAGCACGATGACCGCTGCCGAACCGATGAAGCAGCCATAGGGCTGCAGGGTGTCGAAGTCCAGAGGAATGTCACCCATCGTCGCGGGCAGGATGCCGCCCGATGCGCCACCGGGCAGGTAGGCGTACAGGCGGTGCCCGTCCTGCATGCCACCGCAGTACTCGTCGATCAGCTCGCGAATCGTGATACCGGCCGGGGCAAGCTTGACCCCCGGATTCTTGACGCGGCCTGACACCGAGAAGGACCGCAGGCCACTGCGGCCGTGCCGGCCTTGCGCGGCGAACCAGGCGCTGCCGCGCTCGAGGATTTCGCGCACCCAGTACAGGGTCTCGAAGTTGTGTTCGAGCGTCGGGCGGCCGAACAGCCCGACCTGCGCCACATAGGGCGGGCGCAAGCGCGGCATGCCGCGCTTGCCCTCGATCGACTCGATCATCGCGGACTCTTCGCCGCAGATGTAGGCTCCTGCACCTCGGCGCAGGCAGATCTCGGGCATGCCTGGGAATGGCGGCTGCTCGCGCAGCTTGGCCAGCTCCGACTCGAGCATCGCGCGGCAACCGTGGTACTCATCGCGCAGGTAGATGTAGATCTTGCCGATGCCCACCGCCCAGGCCGCGATCAGCATGCCCTCGAGGAAGCGGTGCGGATCGCGCTCGAGGTAGACGCGGTCCTTGAATGTGCCGGGCTCGCCTTCGTCGATGTTGACCGCCATCAGTCGTGGGGCCGGTTCGTTGCGCACGATGCGCCACTTGCGTCCCGCCGGAAAACCCGCACCCCCAAGGCCGCGCAGGCCCGAGTCCTCCAGCGCCTTGATCACCTGATCGACCTCGATCTCGCCGGCGATGCAGGTCTTCAGCAGGGCATAGCCGCCCTCCTCCTTGTAGCCCTGCAAATCGACGAACCCCTCGGGCTCGTGGCGGCTGCGCCCTGCGTCCACGGCGGACTTCACCGCCTCGGTTGTCGCGCACGCGATGGGATGCTGGGCCACCGCCACCGCCGGCGCCTGCTCGCAACGGCCGACGCACGGCGCGGCAATCACTCGCACCTCGGTCCCGAGGATCGCGGGCAGACGTTCGAGCAGGTCGCGCGCGCCGGCCAGCTCGCAAGACAGGCCATCGCACACGCGCACCGTCAGGCGCGGGGGTGCCACTTCGCCCTCTTTGACGATGTCGAAGTGATGATAGAAGGTCGCGACCTCGTAGACCTCCGTCTGCGCCATATCCATTTCGCGCGCCAGCGCGGCGAGGTGGCGCGCGCTGAGGTGACCGAACTTGTCCTGCAACTTGTGCAGGTGCTCGATCAGCATGTCGCGGGCACGCGCGGCGGATCCCAGCGCCTGCCGCACGTCGGCCAGCGCCGCGGGGTCGACGACGCGCCCCTTGGGGGTGGCGCGCTTGCGCTGGCGTTCCTCGACAAGGATCGGGATGGTTCTGGCGTTCATCGTGTTCCTCGTGCGACGACCGCCGCTCAGATGGCGCCTTCGGCGCGCAGTGCCGCCACATCACCCGCCGAGAACCCAAGCTCCGCCAGGACGGCCTCGGTGTGCTCTCCAAGCAATGGCGAGCGCGTGACCTCGGTCGGGCTGTCAGACAGCTTGATCGGATTGCCCACGGTCAGGTACTTGCCGCGCGTCGGGTGGTCGACCTCGACCACGGTACCGGTAGCGCGAAGCGAAGGCTCGTTGGCAATCTCGCGCATCGACAGGATCGGCCCGCAGGGGATGTCGAGCTTGTTCAGGATGTCCATCGCCTCGAACTTGTCCTTGGTCATCGTCCACTGTTCGATGCGACGGAAGACCGGCTTCAAGTGCAGCAGGCGCGCCTGCGGCGTGGCGAAGGCCTCGTCGTCGACCCATCCCTCCTCGCCAATCACCTTGCAGATGGCGGGCCACACGGCGGCCTGGGTGATGAAGTAGATGTAGGCGTTGGGATCGGTCTCCCAGCCCTTGCACTTCAGGATCGCGCCGGGCTGGCCGCCGCCCGATGCGTTGCCGGCTCGCGGCACCGCGCCGCCGAACTGGCCGTCCGGGTACTGTGGGTATTCGTGCAGCGTGCGCGTTCGCTCCAGCCGCTGCTGATCGCGCAGCTTGACACGGCACAGGTTCAGCACGGCGTCCTGCATCGGCGCCAGCACCTTCTGCCCGCGGCCCGTGCTCGCGCGCTGATACAGGGCCGCCACGATACCCAGCGCCAGATGCAGACCGGTACCGCTGTCGCCGATCTGCGCGCCGGTGACCATCGGCATGCCGTCGACTTCACCGGTGGTCGAGGCGGAGCCGCCGGCGCACTGTGCGACGTTCTCGTAGACCTTGCAGTCCTCATACGGTCCGGGGCCGAAGCCCTTGACCGAGGCCACGATCATGCGCGGGTTGACCGCATGGATGTGCTCCCAGGTAATGCCCATGCGGTCGAGCGCACCGGGTGCGAAGTTCTCGACCAGTACGTCGCAGGTCTTGATCAGGCGGTCGAGCACCGCCATGCCGCCCTTCTTCTTGGTGTTGATCGTGACCGAACGCTTGTTGTGGTTCAGCATCGTGAAGTACAGGCTGTCCACGCCCGGGATGTCGCGCAACTGCTGCCGCGTCGCGTCGCCCTCGCCCGGGCGCTCGACCTTGATCACGTCGGCGCCGAGCCATGCCAGCAACTGCGTGCAGGTCGGTCCCGACTGGACATGCGTGAAGTCCAGGATCCGTACGCCGTCGAGTGCCTTAGCCATGTCGGTCGCTCGGGTGAGGATGGGAACGCGTCGCCTCGAGGATCAAGGATTCGTTGCGCAAGGCAGCCTCAGGACCCTGCGCCGCCTGCCGCCACTTGCGCCTCGAGGTCGGCCACGCGCTTGCGCAGCGCGCGGTCCTGCGCAAAGCGGTCCGTCTCGTCACGGATCACCGAGCCGCAGGCGTTGACCTGGCCGTCCGGGCCGTAAAGCATGAATACCGTGAATGCGATCGACATCGCACGCCCCGACTTGTCGACCGCCGGCACCCGAAGCACGTCGTGGGCGTAGCGGGTCTTTCCGGTGGCCATCGACTTGTCGTAACCCTCCCAGTGCCGCTGGCGAAGCCGCTCGGGGATGATGATGTCCATGCGCTGACCCATCGCCTCGGCTTCAGTCCAACCGAACATGCGCTGCGCCGACGCGTTCCACACGATGACGCGCCCGTGCACGTCACTCACGATCACCGCGTCGCCGATCGCACCCACCACCGCTGCGTAGTCGATCTGCGGCTGCATGCCTTGACTCCTTGTCGGGAAGAGAAACGGCGCCCGGTCGGGCGCCGTTCCGCAGGGCCGGGCCCCGGGGACAGGCGCAGGGCTCAGACGGCCTTGACCTCGTGCATCGCCGCGATCTGCTGCGCCGTGTAGCCGAGTTCGGCCAGGACCTCGTCGGTATGCTCGCCCAGCAGCGGCGAGGCCGTGACCTCGGGCTTGAGGTCCGAGAACTTGATCGGGCTGCCGACCGTGAAGTAGCTGCCACGAACCTTGTGGGGCACCTCGACGATCGATCCGCTCTTGCGCAGCGACTCGTCGCGCAGCAGTTCGTACATCGACAGCACCGGCGCGCAGGGAATGTCGAACTTGCGGAAGATGTCGACCGCCTCGAACTTGGTCTTGTCCTTGATGAAGTCCTCGATGGTGGCGAAGATCTTCTCGATATGCGGCTGGCGTGCCTTGGCCGTGGTGTAGGCCGGATCGGTCTTCCACTCGGGCTTGCCGATCGCGTCGCAGATCGGCTCCCACGCGTGGCCCTGGATCGTGAAGTAGATGTAGGCGTTGGGGTCGGTCTCCCAGCCCTTGCACTTCAGGACCCAGCCCGGCTGGCCGCCGCCGCCAGCGTTGCCGCCGCGCGGCGTGACCTTGCTCTTGAAGGCGTCCATCTCGTGCGGGTACTGCGGGTACTCCTCGAGATATCCGATGCGTTCCAGGCGCTGCTGGTCGCGCATCTTGACGCGGCACAGGTTCAGGCAGGCGTCCTGCATCGACACGGCCACCTTCTGGCCCTTGCCAGACTGCTGGCGCCCGATGATCGCCGTGAGGATGCCGATCGCCAGGTGCATGCCGGTGTTGGAGTCACCCAGCGCAGCGGCAGAGACCAGCGGCTGCGAGTTCTCGCCCTTCCACCAACCCGTGGTCGACGCAGCGCCGCCGGCGCACTGCGCCACGTTCTCGTAGACCTTGAGATCCTCGTAGTGGTGCCCTTCCGAGAAGCCCTTGACCGAAGCCAAGATCATGCCGGGGTTGAGCTGCTGGATGTACTCCCACGTGAAGCCCATGCGATCGAGCGCGCCAGGGCCGAAGTTCTCGACCATCACGTCCGACTCCCTGATCAGCTTCTCCAGCACCTGCTTGCCTTCGGCCTTCTTGGTGTCCAGCGTCAGCGAGCGCTTGTTGCTGTTGAGCATCGTGAAGTACAGCGCATCCGCGTCCGGGATGTCGCGTAGCTGGCTGCGGGTGACGTCGCCGGCGCCAGGACGCTCGACCTTGATCACGTCGGCGCCGAACCACGCCAGCAGCTGGGTACACGCCGGGCCTGCCTGCACGTGGGTGAAGTCGATGATCTTGATGCCCTTGAGGGGAAGTTGCCCAGACATGTGCTTATCTCCTTGCGTTGCTTCTCGTGGAAAACCGGTTCACTTCTTCATTGCCGCGGCCGGGTTCAGGCTCGTGATACGGCCGCTCTCGGTGCCAGCGGTCTCGTCGATGATGGCGTTGATCAACGTGGGCCGGCGCGAACTGATGGCCTGTTCCATCGCCTTGCGCAGTTCAGCGGGGCTGGTGGCGTAGACGCCGACGCCGCCGAACGCCTCCATCATCTTCTCGTAGCGCGCGTCCTTGACGAACACGGTCGGCGCGACGTCGGTGCCGCCGCCCAGGTTCATGTCGGTGCCTCGGTAGACGCCGTTGTTGTTGAGGACGACGATGCACACCGGCAGGTTGTAGCGGCAGATGGTTTCGACCTCCATGCCGCTGAATCCGAAGGCGCTGTCGCCCTCGATCGCGATCACCGGCTGGCCCGACTCCACGGCCGCGGCCACGGCGAACCCCATGCCGATGCCCATCACGCCCCAGGTGCCTACATCCAGGCGCTTGCGCGGCTTGTACATGTCGACGATCGAGCGCGTGAAGTCCAGCGCATTGGCGCCTTCGTTGACCAGCATCGCGTCGGGGTTGGCCTTGACGATGTCGCGCACCACGTTGAGCGCGCTGT
Source organism: Aquincola sp. (assembly GCA_029884035.1). GTDB lineage: Bacteria > Pseudomonadota > Gammaproteobacteria > Burkholderiales > Burkholderiaceae_C > CADEEN01. The sequence goes on from JAOUIM010000120.1 coordinate 9,031, forward strand.
GAAAGTTCATCGGCTTCGGGTCCTTGGCCAGGGTCTCGGCCATCTTGGCGATGTTCTTGTTCCTGCGCTCCGACACCGCGCTCAACCACTCGGCCGGTGGCTTGGCCCAGCCCTTGCCGATTCCCGCCAACAGCGCCGC
>JAOUIM010000527.1 GCA_029884035.1 Aquincola sp.
GGGCGGCGACGGTGCCAAGTTCGTCGACGCCTACAAGTCCTTCGGTGTGGCCACCAAGGTCCGCCAGGGCAAGCAGCTTTCCGAGGCCTACAAGATCGACGGCGTGCCCACGCTGGGGATCCACGGGCGCTTCTTCACGTCGGGCTCGCTGGCCGGCAGCCACGAGCGTTCGCTGGTCGTGGCCGACCAGCTGATCGCGCGGGCCCGCAAACCGTCCTAGGGGCGGCCCTTCGGGCGGGGCCTGACACCAGGCCGCACAGCCCACATCGACGGATTACGTCACGCGCGATGGAGCGCAGGTCGCGGCTAGAATGGCATGCAAGTTTTGTGCCGCCATGACGCCACGTCGTTACCGCCCCTTGATCGCGCTGCTGCTCACGGCACTGCCGTGGCTGAGTGCGCAGGCCGAGAAAGCCGACCGCGGCAAGCCGCTCACGATCGAGGCCGACCAGCCAGGCACGCTCGACCTCATCAAGCAGGTGGTGGTCTTCAACGGCAACGTGGTCGTCGCTCAGGGAACGATGGCGATCCGGGCGGACCGTGTCGAGGTGCGCGAGCGGGCAGACGGGCACCGCAGTGCCACTGCGCTCGGGACGCCGGCTCGCCCGGCGAGCTTCCGGCAGAAGCGCGAGGGCGTGGATGAAACGATCGAAGGGCAGGCCGAGCGGATCGAGTACGACAGCCGCGGCGACGTGGTCAAGTTCAGCGGAAGCGCGCAGGTGCGCCGCCTGCGCGGCGACACGCCAGCCGACGAGATCACCGGCAGCGTGATCACGTACGACAACGGCAACGAGACCTTCAGCGTGCAGGGCGCGCCGGCCCTGTCGACTGCGGCGGCCGGCAGTGCCAGTGCGCCCGCGGCTGGGCGTGTGCGAGTGGTCATCACGCCGCGGCCGGACGCCGCCGCGTCCGCCCCGAAATGAGTCTGGCACGCCGCCGAGCGTCTATTGCAGCCTGGCCGCCAGGGTCGGGCGAACGCCCTCGGGTGCAAAGGTGATGGACATGCGCGCCGACACCGCTGCCGCGTCACTGTCCGCAGGCACGACCACCGTCGGCAGCAGGCTCGAAGCGCGCGGCCTGCAGAAACGCTACGGCGCACGGACCGTGGTGAAGGATGTCCACCTGGCGGTGGCCGCCGGCGAGGTGGTCGGCCTGCTCGGCCCCAACGGCGCGGGCAAGACGACCACCTTCTACATGGTCGTGGGGCTGTTGCGGGCGGACGCCGGCGAGATCACGATCGATGGCCAGCCGGTCCAGGGCAAACCGATCCATCAGCGGTCGCGGCTGGGCCTGTCGTACCTGCCGCAGGAGGCCTCGATCTTCCGCAAGCTCACGGTCGAGGAGAACATTCGCGCCGTTCTCGAACTGCAGCAAGGCCCCGATGGGCGCCCGCTGCCCGCCGCGCAGATCAACAAGCAACTCGATGCGCTGCTGACCGACCTGTCGATCGAGAAGCTGCGCACGAGCCCTGCACCGGCGCTGTCGGGCGGCGAGCGCCGGCGCGTCGAGATCGCTCGCGCGCTCGCGACCCAGCCTCGCTTCATCCTGCTGGACGAGCCGTTCGCCGGCGTCGACCCGATCGCCGTGATCGAGATCCAGCGCATCATCGGATTCCTCAAGTCGCGCGGCATCGGCGTGCTGATCACCGATCACAACGTGCGCGAGACGCTGGGCATCTGCGACCGCGCCTACATCATCAGCGAAGGCAACGTGCTCGCCGAAGGCACGCCCGACGCGATCGTCGAGAACCCGGACGTGCGAAAGGTCTATCTCGGCGAGCACTTCAGGATGTGACCTTGAAGCCCTCGCTGCAAGTCCGGCTGTCGCAGCACCTGGCGCTGACGCCTCAGCTGCAGCAATCGATCCGCCTGCTCCAGCTGTCCACTCTCGAGCTGCAGCAGGAAGTCGAGCAGATGCTCGAGCAGAACCCCTTTCTCGAGGTCGAGGAGGAGGCGCCCGTGGCGGACGAGCTGCCGCCCCCGGAGCGCGCATCGCCGCCATCCGACGAAGGTGCCGGAGGCGACGAGGGCGGCGATGATCCGCAGCGCGGCGTCGACAACACCGACTTCGGCACCACCGAGCGCGAGGACTGGTCCAATGGGACCGAGGGTGACGACTTCGACGGCATCCGGGAGACGCCGTCGCTTGCGGGCAGCCCTGCCGGGCAAGGCGACGATGACGAGTTTGAGCCGCAGGATCGCTCGGCTGCGACGGTTACGCTGGCCGACTACCTGTGCCGGCAGCTTGCTGGCATGCGCCTCGCTCCGGAGGAGCGCGCTGCCGTGCAGGTGCTGATCGACTCCCTCGACGAGGACGGTTACCTCGCCGACTCGATCGAGGACATCGCGGC